>CAJAOB010000370.1 GCA_903941205.1 uncultured Burkholderiales bacterium
GACCGGGCGCTGCAGCGCACGCGCGCAATAGGCCACTGCAATGTCTTCCGGGAAGATGCTGGTTTTCATGCCAAAGCCGCCACCCACGTCGCCGACCAGCACGCGCACGTCGGCGCGTTGCAGGCCGAGCGCATCGCACACCGAGTTGCGCACACCCGAGGGCATTTGGGTGCTCATGCGGATGGTCAGCCGGCCCGAGCCGGCGTCGGTCATGGCCAGCACGCTGCGCGGCTCCAGGCTGAGCGGCGACAGACGCTGGTTGGCGATGTCCAGCGAGACCACATGCGCGGCGCCGGCAAAGGCGGCGGCCGTGGCTTCGGCGTTGCCGTAGCGGGTCTCGGCGGCGATGTTGTCGGGCGCGGCCTCGCACAGCGTGGGCGCGCCCGCGGCCATGGCGTCGTTCATGTCAACCACCATGGGCAACTCTTCGTAGTCAAGCTGCACGGCTTCGGCGGCGTCACGTGCCTGCTGCAAAGTCAGTGCCACCACCGCCACCACAGCCTCGCCGACAAAGCGCACCCGCTCGTGCGCCAGCACATGGCGCACCGGCGACGCAGCCACGCCGTCCGTGCGCTTGAAGCCGGCATTGCCCGGAATCGGCTTGACGCCTGCGGCCACCATCTCGGCGCCGGTGACGATGTGCAAGACGCCGGGCATGGCCCGCGCCTGGCTGCAATCAAGCGAAGCGATGCGGGCATGGGGATAGGGCGAGCGCAGAAAAAACAGCTGCGCCTGCTGCGGCGGATTCACGTCGGCGGTGAACTGGCCCGCGCCGGCGAGCAGCGCATCGTCTTCAAGGCGCCGAACAGACTGGCCGCTGCCAAAGCGGGTGGGGGATGTGTCGGCTGGCGGCGAGGACAAGGGCATGGGATCGAATCCGGAAAGTGAAGGTTAAAAAAATGAGAGGCCAAGGCGAGGGGCCCGGAACAACGAAAGCGACGCGAGCGACGCAAGCGACGCACTGTAAAGCGCTTACGGCCCCTGCCAGCGGCCGCTGAATGAAAAAAGGTCTGGTGCCACTATAAAGCGGACCAGACCGGTTTTTTCAACGCCGTGTTGAAGCCAGTGAAACAGCTGCAGGAGCGCACGCGGCAAAAGCGAGCCAAGCGAGCCAAGCGAGCCAAGCGACGCGGCCCGCGCAAGCGACCGCGCTGCGCTCAGGCCTCGGTCGTGACCTTGGCTTCCTTGATGACCTTGGCCCATTTGGCCTGCTCGGTCTTGATGAATTCGGCAAAACGCTCGGTCGAACCGCCACCGTCTTCGGCGCCGTACTGCTCGAACTTCTCCATCACGTCGGGCATCTGCATGACCCGGTTGATGTCTTCGTTCATGCGCTTGGCCATGGCCTGCGGCATCTTGCCGGGGCCGACCAGGCCGTACCAGGTGGTGGCATCAAAGCCGGCAAAGCCCGACTCGTCCATGGTCGGCACATTGGGATGGCCCTTGGCGCGCTTGGTACGGGTTTGCGCCAGCGCAACGGCCTTGCCGCTCTTGACGTGCGGGGTGGCCGACGTCATGGTTTCAAAGCAGTAGTTGACCTGCCCGCCAATCAGGTCGGTCAGCGCCGGACCGGAGCCCTTGTAAGGCACATGCAGGGCGTCAATGCCGGCGCGCAGCTTGAACATTTCCAGCGCCAGATGCTGGGCCGAGCCGCCGCCGGCCGAGGCGAAGCTGATCTTTCCGGGGTTTTTCCTGCACAGCTCGACCAGGTCTTTCACGCTCTTGGCCGGCTGCGCTTCGTTGCAAATCAGCAAATTGGGCGTGACGCCGACCAGCGTGATCGGCATGAAGTCACGCTCGACCACGTAGCCGAGCTTGGGCACCAGGCTGGGCGCCAGCGCGTGGCTGTTGATGTGCGCCATCAAGAGCGTGTTGCCGTCGCCCGGCTGCTTGGCCACGTAGTCGGCGGCAATCACGCCAGCCGCTCCGGCCCGGTTGTCGATCAGGATAGACAGGTTCCACATGGCCGAGAGCTTTTGCCCCACCACGCGCGCCAGCGCGTCAGTGCCGCCGCCGGGCGGAAAGCCGACGACGATCCGGATCGGACCGGCGGGCAAGGTTTGCGCCCGGACGAAGGGTGCGGCCACCACGGCGGCGCTGGCGAGGGCGCTGCGGATCAAAGTTCTGCGTTGCATGGTTGTCTCCTGGTCATTGTTAGAAATTCAGCACCTCAAAGCGGCCCTCAAAAGCCGTCCAAAAACTCAAGGCTTCGCATCTCAAGGCCTCCAAAAACGTCAAGCCGCCCGGCGCAGCGGCACCACGGCCGCGTGGCTCGAAAAATAGTCCATGGCGGCCAGCACGCCCGAGCCGGCCAGCTTGACGCCAGCCAGTTTCAGGCCCATTTCGCAGGCCGACAGGGCAGCCACCAGCGTCAGGTCGTTGGTGTCGCCCAGATGGCCGATGCGAAACATCCGGCCCTTGATCTGGCCCAGGCCGGTGCCCAGCGAGCAGTCAAAGCGCTCGTGAATGATCCTGCGCACCGCGTCGGCGTCGACGCCCTCGGGCATCATCACGCCGGTCAGGATGGGCGAATAAACCGCCGGGTCAGCGCACTGGATCTGCAAGCCCCAGGCGCGCACTCCCGCCCGCACGCCCTCGGCCCAGCGCTGATGGCGGGCAAACACGGTTTCAAGCCCGTGCTCGAGCAGCATGTCGCAGGCCTCGCTCAGGGCGTAGAGCAAGTTGGTGTTGGGCGTGGTCGGCCAGTAGCCGGTCTTGTTCATCTCGATGATCTCGTCCCAGGCCCAGAAGGAGCGCGCGATACCGGCCTTCTTGCTCGCGGCAATGGCCTTTGCCGACAGCGCGTTAAAGCTGATGCCGGGCGGCAGCATCATGCCTTTTTGCGAGCCGCCCATGCTCACATCGACACCCCATTCGTCATGCCGGTAGTCGGCCGCGCCCAGGCCGGAGATGGTGTCGACCAGCAGCAGCGCCGGATGACCGGCCGCGTCGATGGCGCGGCGCACGGCCGCGATATTGCTGGTCGCGCCGGTGGAGGTTTCGTTGTGCACCACGCAGACCGCCTTGATGCTGTGCTGCGCGTCAGCCTTCAGGCGCTGCTCGATCAGGTCGGCGCGCACGCCGTGGCGCCAGGCCTCGGGGCCGGGCAGGCCCATGACTTCGGTTTTCAGGCCCAGGCGCAGGGCCAGTTTGTTCCACAGCGCAGCAAAGTGGCCGGTTTCGTACATCAGCACATGGTCGCCCGCGCTCAGGGTGTTGACCAGCGCGGCTTCCCAGGCGCCCGTGCCCGAGGCCGGGTAAATGATGACTGGCTGGCGCGTCTGAAAGACCTTTTGCATGTCGGCCAGCACCTTCAGGCCGAGCGCGCCGAATTCGGGTCCGCGGTGGTCAATGGTCGGCGAGCTCATGGCCTTGAGCACCCGCTCGGGCACCGGCGAAGGCCCGGGAATTTGCAGGAAGTGGCGACCGGTGGGATGAAAGTCAAGCGTCTGCATGAGAAGAAAGCTCCGGAGAAATCGGACAGGCCAGAAACAGGCGAGGAACAGGCGAGGAACACGCGAAGAAAAGGCCAAGCCCGACCCGGCCCAAAGCCAGACCGTTCAAAAACTGCCAATTCGGGTTTGATTTTTTGCATACAAAAATAGATTGTCAAGAGGGCTGACCCCATGAACTCCTGCTTTTTTCCTTTTGGCTACAGTCATCCGCTGTGTTTGACACCAGCATTTTTTGCATACAAAATTTGAAAATGAGCGCCGACATCATCCCCATCCACCCTGCCCCACCGGCCGCGCTGCACGAGCAAGTGGCC
>CAJAOB010000371.1 GCA_903941205.1 uncultured Burkholderiales bacterium
CCGAGCGGCGCAACCTGCCTTATGCCGGCTACACCGACCTCGCGCAAAAGCCCGAGGTCTATCAGCTCATCCAGGAATGCATCGAAAAAGTCAATGCCGACCTGAGCGCCGACGAACTGCTGGCCGGCTCACAGGTCAGCCGTTTTCTGGTGCTGCACAAGGAGCTCGACGCCGACGACGGCGAGCTGACCCGAACCAACAAGGTGCGGCGCGGTTTCATCGCAGAAAAATACCAGCCGCTGGTCGACGCGCTCTATGCCGGGAAAACCGAGCAGTTCATCGAGACGGTGGTGAAGTTTGAGGACGGCCGCAGCGGCAGTGTCAGCGCCACACTCAAGATCGCCGACGCCAAGACCTTCGCACCCGTCAAGGCCGCCGCCTGATACCGAACCAGACAAGAGCAAGAGAACACCATGGCAGAGAAAAAAATCGGTGACGTCATCCTCGACGTGGCCAACATCTCCCTGAGTTTCGGCGGCGTCAAGGCGCTCTCGGACATTTCCTTCAACGTCAAGGAACATGAGATACGCGCCATCATCGGCCCCAACGGCGCTGGCAAAAGCTCGATGCTCAACTGCATCAACGGCGTTTACACCCCGCAGCAAGGCGCCATCACGTTTCGCGGCCAGACCTTCACGCACATGAACAGCCACCAGGTGGCGGTGATGGGCGTGGCCCGCACCTTCCAGAACCTGGCACTCTTCAAGGGCATGAGCGTGCTCGACAACATCATGTCGGGCCGCAACCTGAAGATCAAAAGCAATCTGCTGATGCAGGCGATCCGCATTGGCCCGGCTGAAAAAGAAGAGTTCATGCACCGCGAGGCGGTCGAGAAAATCATCGACTTCCTGGAGATTCAGGCCTACCGCAAGACTCCCGTCGGCCAGCTGCCCTACGGCCTGCAAAAGCGCGTCGATCTGGGCCGCGCGCTGGCGATGGAGCCGCAAGTGCTGCTGCTCGACGAGCCCATGGCCGGCATGAACGTCGAAGAAAAACAGGACATGTGCCGCTTTGTGCTGGATGTGAACGACGAGTTCGGCACGACGGTGGTGCTGATCGAGCACGACATGGGCGTGGTGATGGACATCTCCGACCGCGTGGTAGTGCTCGACTACGGCAAGAAGATCGGCGACGGAACGCCCGACGAAGTGCGCAACAACGAAGACGTGATCCGGGCCTACCTCGGTACATCCCACTGACAGAAAACAAGGCAAACCATGGCATTTTTTCTTGAAACATTGCTCGGCGGCCTGATGGCCGGCATGCTGTATTCCTTGGTCGCGCTCGGTTTTGTGCTGATCTTCAAGGCCTCTGGCGTCTTCAACTTTGCGCAGGGGGCCATGGTGTTGTTTGCGGCCCTGGCGATGGCGCGGTTTTCTGAATGGATTCCGCAGTGGACTGGTCTTGACAACCTGCTGGCGGCCAATGCGCTGGCTTTCATCGTTGCAGCCCTCATGATGTTCGCAGTGGCCTGGCTGATCGAGCGGCTGGTGCTGCGGCACCTGGTCAACCAGGAAGGCGCAACGCTGCTGATGGCCACGCTGGGCATCGCCTACTTTCTGGAAGGCCTGGGGCAAACCATTTTTGGCGGCAACATCTACAAGATCGACATCGGCATGCCCAAGGACCCGGTGTTTGTGTTCGACTCGATTTTCCCGGGCGGCATTTTGATCAACAAGGAAGACCTGTATGCCGCGCTGATCGCCGCCTTGCTGGTGGCGCTGCTCAGCGTGTTCTTCCAGAAAACGGCCACTGGCCGGGCCTTGCGGGCCGTGGCCGACGACCATCAGGCGGCGCAGTCGATCGGCATTCCGCTGAACCGCATCTGGGTCATCGTCTGGTGCGTGGCGGGCGTGGTCGCGCTGGTGGCCGGCATGATCTGGGGCAGCAAGCTCGGCGTGCAGTTCTCGCTGGCGACGGTGGCGCTGCGCGCCTTGCCAGTGGTGATTCTGGGCGGCCTGACCTCGGTGCCCGGCGCCATCATCGGCGGGCTGATCATCGGCGTGGGCGAAAAGCTGTCCGAGGTCTACCTCGGGCCCTTTGTCGGCGGCGGCATCGAGATCTGGTTTGCCTACGTGCTGGCGCTGGGCTTTTTGCTGATCCGCCCGCAGGGTCTGTTTGGCGAAAAAATCATCGATAGGGTATGAGGCCCCCACGCTTGTCACTTCGTGTACTGCGCTGCCCCCCGGGGGGGCCGCTGCGCCTACGGACCGGCGAAGCCGGATCCGTGGCCCTTCACTTGGTGCCCCCACGCTTGTCACTTCGTGTACTGCGCTGCCCCCCGAGGGGGCGCTGCGCCTGCGGACCGGCGAAGCCGGATCCGCGGCCCTGGCTGCAATTGGCAAAACTCCACTTTGGGCCGGGCACAAGCGCTCGCCAACCTTTTTTCATCTTGACCTAACAGCGGCTTATTCTTATGTTCTACAGAGAAAACGGGCAATTTAAAACCACTTACCGGGACGATCAGCAGATCTTTCCCATCTTGCAGGACCGGGTGGCCATTGGCTTGCTGCTGGGGCTGGCTTTTGTGGCTGTGCCGCTGCTGGCCAGCGACTACTTGTTTCGGGCCATCCTGATTCCGTTCGTCATCATGTCGCTGGCGGCGCTGGGCGTGAACATTCTGGTGGGCTACTGCGGCCAGATCTCGCTGGGCTCAGGCGCCTTCATGGCCGTCGGCGCTTATGGCGCTTACAACATCTTTGTGCGCATCCCGGGCATGCCGCTGATCCCGGCGCTGATTCTGGGAGGCTTGTGCGCCACGGCTTTCGGCATCCTGTTTGGCTTGCCCAGCCTGCGCGTCAAAGGCTTGTACCTGGCGGTGGCCACGCTGGCGGCGCAGTTCTTCAGCGACTGGATGTTTTTGCGCGTCAAGTGGTTCACGCTGGACACGCCCTCGGGTTCGGTGTCGGTGTCCAACCTGCAGGTATTTGGCTTGCAGATTGAAAGCGCCGTCAGCCGCTATTTGCTGTGCCTGGGCATTTTGGTGGTGATTGCGCTGCTGGCCAAAAACCTGGTGCGCAGCGCGATCGGCCGCGAATGGATGGCGATCCGGGACATGGACGTGGCGGCTGCGGTGATCGGCATTCGGCCCATGTACGCCAAGCTCAGCGCTTTTGCCGTGAGCTCCTTCATCATCGGCGTGGCCGGCGGGCTGTGGGCGTTCATTTATCTGGGCGCGTGGGAGCCCGCAGCCTTCTCGGTCGACCAATCCTTTCGTCTGCTGTTCATGGTGATCATTGGCGGCCTGGGCTCCATCATGGGCAGCTTTTTTGGCGCCGCCTTCATTGTGGTGCTGCCGATTGCGCTGAACCAGTTCCTGCCGGTGCTGCTGGGCCTGTTTGGGATCGAGATTTCGACCGCAGGCATCTCCCACGCCGAGCTGATGATTTTTGGCGGCTTGATCGTCTGGTTCCTGATCGTCGAGCCGCACGGGCTCGCCAAGCTCTGGTCCATGGGCAAGCAGAAGCTGCGTTTGTGGCCCTTCCCGCACTGAACCATTGCGAGGCAATCACCGGGCGAGGCAGGGGACATATTTTTTGACCTATCGTTCTTTTTGGTCATTCGCACCGACCGCGTTTTTTGCGTTGGCAGGTGCTGTTTTTCAGGTGTTTTTTTATTACTACAGGAGACGAAGATGAGAGCAGGAAAAATCATGATGGCGCTGGCGACTCTCGCCATGGGCGCCTCGCTGGCAAGCAGTGCTCTGGCGCAAGCCAAAGCTCCCGCCAAAGCCCCGGCTGCCGCTGCGGCCAAGGAGCAATTCATTCCGGTGCTGTCTTACCGCACCGGGCCCTACGCGCCCAACGGCACGCCTTGGGCCAACGGCTACGTGGACTACCTCAAGCTGGTCAACGCCCGCGGCGGCATCAACGGCGTCAAGCTTTCTTTTGAAGAGTGCGAAACCGGCTACGACACGGCGCGAAGCGTCGAATGCTATGAGCGCCTCAAGGGCAAGGGCGCCTCTTTTGTGCAACCCCTGTCGACCGGCGCGACCTTTGCCATCACTGAAAAAGCCCCGGCCGACAAGATCCCCGTGGTGACCATCGGCTACGGCCGCAGCGAAAGCGCTGACGGCTCGGTCTTCAAATGGAACTTTCCCATCGCCGGCACTTACTGGGTTGCCGCCGACGCGATCCTCCAAGCCATTGCCAAGAAAGAAGGCGGCTTTGACAAGCTCAAGGGCAAGCGCATTGCGCTGGTCTACCACGACAGTCCGTTCGGCAAAGAGCCGATTCCCCTGATGCAGGAGCGCGCAGCCATGCACGGCTTCACCCTGCAACTGCTGCCTGTGACGGCGCCCGGTGTGGAACAAAAAGCCACCTGGCTGCAAGTGCGCCAGTCGCGCCCTGAGTACGTGGTGCTGTGGGGCTGGGGCGTGATGAACTCGACCTCGATCAAGGAGGCTCAGGCCACCGGTTACCCGCGTGAAAAGATGTACGGCGTGTGGTGGGCCGGCGCCGAGCCTGACGTGAAAGACGTGGCCGATGGCGCCAAAGGCTACAACGCCGTGACCATGCAGCACGGCGCAGAGCCGCAGTCGAAGATCGTCAAGGACGTACTGGCCCAAATTCATGCCAAAGGCCAGGGCACCGGCCCTAAAGACGAAGTCGGTCAGGTGCTTTACATGCGCGGCGCCATGAGCGCCATGATCGGCATCGAAGGCGTTCGTGCTGCGCAGGACCGCTTTGGCAAAGGCAAGGTCATGTCCGGCGAGCAAGTGCGCTGGGGTCTGGAGAATCTGAACCTGACACAAGCCAAGCTCGACACGCTGGGTTTTGCCGGCGTCATGCGGCCGATCAGCACATCGTGCACCGACCACATGGGCGCAGCCTGGGCGCGCATCCACACCTGGGACGGCAAGCAGTGGAAGTTCACCTCCGACTGGCTGCAGGCTGACGAGCAGATCATCAAGCCCCTGGTGAAGTCGACGGCTGCCAAATACGCTGCCGAGAAAAAACTCACGCCCCGTACACCGGCAGACTGCCAGTCCTAATGGAACAGCGGGCTTGGCCCACCAGGCCAGCCCCGCCTGAACCAGCGGCCTTCCGGGGCCGCCAACTCAAAGCCCTGCGTGCTGGGTTTTGAGTTGGGTCGAGCGACACAGCGGAAAAAATGAAACAACGATCTGATCGGAATTCAGGCCATGAGTGATTCAAATATTGTTCTCAATGTCAATGGCATCGAGGTCATCTACAACCATGTGATTCTGGTGCTCAAGGGCGTCTCCCTGCAGGTGCCCGAAGGCCGCATCGTCGCCATTCTCGGCGGCAACGGCGCCGGCAAGACCACCACCCTGCGCGCTGTGTCCAACTTGCTGCAAGGCGAGCGCGGCGAAGTCACCAAGGGCTCGATTGAGCTGCGCGGCGAGCGCATTGAAAACCTCTCGCCTGCCGACCTGGTGCAGCGCGGCGTGGTGCAGGTGATGGAAGGGCGGCACTGTTTTGCGCACCTGACCATCGAGGAAAACCTGCTGACCGGTGCCTACACGCGCAAAAGCAAGTCCGAAGTCGCCGCCAACCTCGAGAAGGTCTACAACTACTTTCCGCGCCTGAAAACGCGGCGCACTTCGCAAGCGGCCTACACCTCGGGCGGCGAGCAGCAGATGTGCGCGATTGGCCGCGCCCTGATGGCCAACCCCAGCATGGTGTTGCTCGACGAGCCCTCCATGGGCCTAGCGCCGCAGATCGTCGAGGAGGTTTTCAACATCGTCAAAGACCTCAACGAGAAGGAAAAGGTCACCTTCCTGCTGGCCGAGCAAAACACCAACATGGCCCTGAAATATGCCGACTACGGCTACATCATGGAAAGCGGCCGGGTGGTGATGGACGGCGCGGCCGCCGAGCTCGCGAGCAACGAAGACGTCAAGGAGTTCTACCTGGGCGTGGGCGGCGGCGAGCGCAAGAGCTTCAAGGACGTGAAAAGCTACAAGCGGCGCAAGCGCTGGCTGGCCTGAGGACGCCATTTCAATGACCACTTCTTTTTTTGACGCGCTCGAAAACCGCAGCGCTACCGATCGTGAAGCCGAGCTTCTGGCGGCGCTGCCAGCGCAAGTCGCCAATGCCCAGCAAAACGCCGGCGCGTTTGCCAGCGTGCTGGCCGGCATTGATCCGGACAGCGTCAGCACGCGCGCCGCACTGGCGGCTTTGCCTGTCACCCGCAAACACGAACTGCTCGAACGCCAGAAAGCCGAGCGGGCGGCGGGTGGCGACGTGTTCGGCGGCTTCAGCACGCTGCGCTTTGGCGCTGGCATGCCGCGCGTTTTTGCCAGCCCCGGCACGATCTACGAGCCCGAAGGCACGCGCAAAGACTACTGGCGCATGGCGCGCGCCATGTTTGCCGCCGGCTTTCGACCCGGCCAACTGATTCACAACTGCTTTAGCTACCACTTCGTGCCGGCCGGCTCCATGATGGAAACCGGCGCGCATGCGCTGGGCTGCACGGTGTTTGCCGGCGGCACCGGACAGACCGAGCAACAGGTTCAGGCCATGGCAGAGCTGGCTCCAGCCGGCTACATCGGCACCCCGAGCTTTTTGAAAATCATCATTGAAAAGGCCGCCGAAATGGGCGTGGCCTTGCCGAGTCTCAAGCGCGCGCTGGTTTCGGGCGAAGCCTTTGTGCCCTCACTGCGCGACTGGCTGGCCGAGCGCGGCGTGGCCGGCTACCAGTGTTACGCCACGGCCGATTTGGGCCTGATTGCCTACGAAACCGAAGCCCGCCAGGGGCTGGTGCTGGACGAAGGTGTGATCGTCGAGATCGTGCGTCCGGGCACAGGCGACCCGGTGCCTGAAGGCGAAGTTGGCGAATTGGTGGTCACCACCCTTAACGCCGATTACCCCTTGATTCGTTTTGGCACCGGCGACTTGTCTGCTGTGCTGCCCGGGCCTTGCCCCACCGGCCGCAGCAACACCCGCATCAAAGGCTGGATGGGCCGGGCCGACCAGACCACCAAGATACGCGGCATGTTCGTTCACCCCGGCCAGGTGGCCGACATTGCCCGGCGCTTCCCCGAAGTGCTCAAAGCCCGGTTGGTCGTGACCGGCGAGATGGCCAACGACGCCATGACGCTAAGGGTCGAAGCGGCAGCGCCCGCCGAAGGCCTGAAGGCGCGCATCGGCGAGGCGATTCGCGACGTCACCAAACTGCGCGGCGACGTCGAAATGCTCAGCCCGGGCAGCCTGCCCAACGACGGCGTGGTGATCCAGGACGCGCGCAGCTACAAGTAAGCGCTGCGACTGGAAAGCCCCGGTGAATAGCCCCACGCCGGGTCCACCTCTAGGTAGTAACCGCCTTGGCAAGGCAAAACGCCTGCCTAGAATAAGCGCCTCAAATCAAGGAGTTCTCCCGATGAAAAAATTACTGGCCCTCACCCTTGCGGCCACCGCCGTCTTTGCCCAGGCACAGACGTTCCCCGGGTCCAAACCCGTTTCGTTTGTGGTGCCGTTTGCCGCAGGCGGCCCGACCGACCGCGTGGCGCGCGATCTGGCCGAAGCCATGCGCAAAGCCATGGGCGGCAACGCCAACTTTGTGGTTGAAAACGTTGCCGGCGCCGGCGGCACCATCGCCATGGCCAAGGTCGCCAAGGCCGCCCCAGATGGTCACAGCCTGCTGGTTCACCACATCGGCATGGCCGCCGCGCCCGGCTTGTACCGCAAGCTCACGTTCAAGGTTGCTGACGACTTCGAATACCTGGGCATGATCAATGAAGTGCCGATGACGCTCATTGGCAAGCCGCAACTGCCTGCCAACACTTACCGCGACTTCGAAAACTACATCCGCGCCAACGCAGGCAAGCTCAACATTGCACATGCCGGTCTGGGTTCAGCATCGCACCTGTGCGGCCTCATGTGGCAGTCACGCCTGCAAGCCAAAGAAGCCATGACGACCATTCCCTTTGGCGGCACGGCTCCGGCCATGAACGCCCTGGTGGGCGGCCAGGTGGATGTCATGTGCGACCAAACCACCAACACCACCGGCCAGATCGAAGGCGGCCGCGTCAAGGCCTTTGCCGTGACCACCGCCAAGCCCATGAGCACCCACAAACTGCTCAAGGACTACCCGACGCTCAATGAAATGGGTATGAAAGGCTTCGAGCTGACCATCTGGCACGGCCTGTACGCACCCAAGGGCACACCACCCGCCGTGCTGGCCCAGCTCAATACCGCCTTGAAAATCGCTTTGAAAGACCCCGAGTTCATCAAAAAGCAAGAGGGTCTGGGCGCTGTGGTCGTGACCGACAAACGGGTGGAGCCAGCCAACCACAAAGCCTTTGTTTTGGCTGAAACCGCCAAGCTCAAGCCCGTGATCGAGGCCGCAGGCAAGTTCGCTGACTGAGCTGCTGCATCGCGCACGGCAAACCGCCTGAGCCCTTCGGAGCCAGGCGGTTTTTTCATGTGCCTTGCAAGGATGCGGGTTATCCCACATCCGCGCCGCAGCGCTTGCGAGTACAAAGAAGCCACACTCCAACCCACCACCACCGCCCCACCAGGAAAGCCAATGCCCTTGAAATCCACACCCCGCCGCGATTGGCTGCGCAGCAGCGCCTCGCGCCTTGGCCTCGTCAGCATCGCAGTTCTGTCCGGCCTGGCTGCCTTGCCGGCACTGGCCCAGTCCGCTTGGCCCAGCAAGCCCGTGAAGATCATCGTGCCCTTCGCCGCGGGCGGCACCACCGACATCCTGGCCCGGGCCATCGCGCCAGAGCTCTCCAAAGCCTTCGGCCAGCCCTTCGTGATTGACAACCGCGGTGGCGCGGGCGGCAACCTGGGCACCGACGTGGTGGCCAAGTCGGCGCCAGACGGTTACACACTGGTCATGGGCACGGTCGGCACGCACGGCATCAACAAAGCGCTCTACGACAAAATGCCCTTTGACCCGGTCAAGGATTTCGCCCCCATCACGCTGGTCGCCGGCGTGCCCAATGTGATGGTGATGAACGCGGAAAAAGCCCGCGCACTCGGCATCAACAGCGTGCCCGACTTCATCAAATACGCCAAGGCCAACCCCGGCAAGCTGAACATGGCGTCCAGCGGCAACGGCACCTCGATCCACATGGCCGGGGAACTGTTCAAGAGCATGACCGGCACCTTCATGGTCCACTTTCCCTACCGCGGCTCCAACCCGGCGCTGCTTGACCTGGTAGGCGGCAACATGGACCTCATGTT
Source organism: uncultured Burkholderiales bacterium (assembly GCA_903941205.1). GTDB lineage: Bacteria > Pseudomonadota > Gammaproteobacteria > Burkholderiales > Burkholderiaceae_C > Polaromonas. The sequence goes on from CAJAOB010000371.1 coordinate 9,159, forward strand.
TGACAACCTGCCCTCGGCCATGCCGCATATCAAAAGCGGCAAGCTCAAGGCCTTTGCCGTCACCAGCAGCCAGCGCTCGGCAGCCCTGCCCGATGCCCCCACGCTGGAAGACGCCGCCAAACTCAAAGGCTTCGAAGCCAGCAGCTGGTTCGGCCTGCTCGCCCCGGCCGGCACCCCGCCCGAGATCATCAACCGCATTCAACAAGAAGTAGCCAAGTCCCTGAACACGCCCGCCATCAAGGAAAAGATGCTGGCCCAAGGCGCCATCCCCAGCGGCAACACCCCCCAGGAGTTCGCCAAACTGATCGACTCGGAAATCACCAAATGGGCCAAGGTGGTGAAAGACTCGGGGGCCAAGGTCGATTGAAGCCCCGTGCCGTCTTGAACGCAGCCCCGAAGCCGTAAGCGCCGCAGGTGTTCATCCCCTTCGATTCAGACTTCAGGTACAGCAGCCAAACCGGCGATGCCGCACTGCTTGTCTTGATCCGATGCGATTTGGGACTGATCTCAATTGCTTTGAAGGCCTTTGGCTGTTGCACGGCAGGCATTTCAGACGCGGCTAGCGACGATAGCGAGCTTACCCGGCCGACCTGGCCGATGCGCACTACCCGCTTGCTGCCGGCAAACGCAAGGTCTTTCGGCAGGCTTTCGCGAAGCATATTGGGGCGAGTCTTGTTCAGACACGAGCAGGATTTGAACTTGAACTCCGATCATGGGCTGGGTCACCAAAGCTTGCTTGCAGGTTGATGAAGCTCGTATTACG
>CAJAOB010000372.1 GCA_903941205.1 uncultured Burkholderiales bacterium
TGGACAAGCAAGACGCTTATTCGGGCGCCGACTATGTCATCGTCGCCACCCCCACCGACTATGACCCCGTCACTAACTACTTCAACACGCGCTCCGTAGAAGCTGTGATCCGGGACGTCATCGCCATCAATCCCCGGGCGGTGATGGTCATCAAGTCCACCGTGCCCGTCGGTTACACCGCCAAGCTGCGGGAGTCGTTGCGCGCCGAAAGCGGCCAGGCCCAGGTTTCTGCCGCCGGGCCACACTCGCCGGCAGAGCCCAACATTATTTTTTCGCCCGAATTTCTACGCGAAGGCCGCGCCCTCTACGACAACTTGCATCCGTCCCGCATCGTTGTTGGCGAAATCAGCGAGCGCGCCAAAACCTTTGCGGGCCTCTTGCAGCAAGGCGCGGTCAAACAAGACATCGAAGTCTTGCTGACCGGCAGTACCGAAGCCGAAGCCATCAAGCTGTTTGCCAACACCCATCTGGCCATGCGCGTCGCATTCTTTAACGAACTCGACACCTACGCTGCCACCCATGGGCTGGATACCCGGCAAATCATCCAGGGCGTGTCGCTGGACCCGCGCATTGGCAGCCACTACAACAACCCCAGCTTTGGCTACGGCGGCTATTGCCTGCCCAAAGACACCAAGCAACTGCTGGCCAACTACAAAGACGTGCCCCAAAACATCATGCGCGCCATTGTGGACAGCAACACCACCCGCAAAGACTTCTGCGCCGAAGAAATCCTCCAGCGCAAGCCCAAGCTGGTTGGCATCCACCGCCTCGTCATGAAAGCCGGATCAGACAACTTCAGAGCCAGCAGCATTCAAGGCATCATGAAGCGAATCAAAGCCAAAGGGGTGGAAGTGATCGTGTACGAGCCGGCCTTGAAGGACGAACTGTTTTTTAACAGCCGGGTGGTGAATGATTTGGCTCAGTTCAAGGAACAAGCTGATGTTATCGTGGCCAACCGCAGGGCGGACGAGCTTCAGGACGTGGCGAATAAAGTTTATAGCCGTGATCTCTTTGGTGGTGATTGAGAGTCAAAAAATAAAAATCAAGGTTGCCAAATTTAATGAAATCAGGTTTCTTGTCCGATATTTGCAATTAGCAAGAAATAGCTTAAAAAATAATCTCTGAGACGGCTGTACAGTCTGAGATAAAACTTAATTTGGCGCAAGTTAAATAGAAATAATCCCGCAATGCTAAAAAATTCAACCATCCTCATTACTGGCGGCACAGGGTCCTTTGGCAACACTTTCTTGCCGATGACCTTAGCTAAATACGATCCCAAAAAAATTATCATTTTTTCACGCGACGAAATGAAACAATGGGATATGGCCAAGAAGTTTGCAGGTGATTCTCGCGTGCGATTTTTTATCGGCGATGTTCGCGATAAGGCCCGTTTGTATCGTGCATTGGACGGGGTTGACTACGTGGTACACGCTGCTGCCACCAAGATTGTCCCCACTGCCGAATACAACCCTTTTGAGTGCGTTAAGACCAATATCAACGGCGCCATGAATCTGATCGATGCGTGCATTGACAAGGGCGTCAAGCGGGTTGTAGCCTTATCCACCGACAAAGCCAGCAGCCCCATTAACTTGTACGGCGCAACAAAACTGGCCTCAGATAAGTTGTTTGTTGCTGGCAACTCTTATTCCGGCGGTCACGACACCCGCTTTGCGGTGGTGCGCTACGGGAATGTGATGGGCTCACGCGGTTCAGTGATTCCATTTTTCATGTCGCTCAAAGACAAAGGTGTTTTACCTATCACAGACTGCCGAATGACCCGATTCATGATTTCACTCGAAGAGGGTGTAGAACTGGTTTGGCATACCTTCGAAGACATGGAAGGGGGTGAGATTTATGTTAAAAAAATTCCGTCCATGAAAGTAACCGATCTGGCTCGCGTGATTGCGCCAGAGGCCCGCCAAGAAGTTGTCGGAATTCGTCCGGGTGAAAAGTTACATGAGCAGATGATCAGTGCCGAGGATGCGCTGTATACCTACGACTACCCTGAGCACTTTAAGATTCTGCCCACTATCAACGGCTGGGCTACATGCCCGAAGCGCATCAAGGACGGAACCAAGGTGAAGGATGGTTTTGTTTACGCCAGTGATAACAACCCCGCATGGATGAGCGACGCCGACCTCCACGCGTGGATCGAATCCAACCGCGGAAAAATCGGGATCCTCTAATGTCACCCATTCCCTACGGACGACAAGACATAACCCAAGACGATGTTGACGCCGTGGTTGGCGTGCTGCAGTCGGATTTTTTGACGCAAGGTCCGATGGTTCCAGTCTTTGAGCAGGCGGTTGCCAACTATTGCGGAACCACTCACGCACTAGCCGTGAATAGCGCCACCTCTGCGCTGCATATTGCGTGCTTGGCCTTGGATCTTCGGCCGGGCGATTGGCTGTGGACCACGCCCAACACCTTTGTGGCCTCGGCCAACTGTGGGCTTTACTGCGGGGCGCAGGTCGACTTTGTGGACATTGATCCCCGTACTTACAACCTTTGCCCCAATGCGCTTGAGCACAAACTCGTTGCCGCAGAAAAGGCAGGTTGCCTGCCCAAAATTGTCGTGCCTGTTCACCTGTGCGGTCAACCCTGCGACATGCGAGCCATCCATGCCCTGGCGCTTCGCTTTGGCTTCAAAATCATTGAAGACGCTTCGCACGCGATTGGTGGCAAATATTTGGACGAGCCCATTGGCAACTGCCGATTTAGCAGCGTAACGGTTTTCAGTTTTCATCCGGTCAAAATCATCACCACGGCCGAAGGCGGAATGGCCGTGACCAACGACGACAAACTTGCCGAACGCTTAGGACTGCTGCGAAGCCACGGGATTACCCGAAACCCGGGCTTAATGACCAAAGGCCCGGACGGGCCGTGGTACTACCAGCAGGTGGCACTGGGATACAACTACCGCATGACAGACCTTCAAGCTGCACTGGGCGCCAGTCAGATGACGCGCCTGGAGCACTACGTTGCTCGCCGCCACGAGATTGCCCGGCGCTATGACGAACTATTGAAGGACCTGCCCGTCACCATCCCCTGGCAGCATCCAGACGGCTACTCCGGTCTGCACTTGTATGTGATTCGCCTCCAACTGGACAAGATTCGGAAGACACACCTACAGGTTTTTGAAGCCCTGCGGGCAAAAGACATCGTGGTCAACTTGCACTACATACCGGTGCATACCCAGCCCTACTACCAACAACTGGGTTTTAAGGTTGGTCAGTTTCCAGAAGCAGAACGCTATTACGCAGAAGCTATCAGCATTCCCATGTACCCTGGCATGACGCAAGCACAGCAAGACGAAGTTATCTACCGCCTGCGCGAAGCCATGGACCTATGAAACTCGCTGTCATTCCGGCCCGGGGCGGCAGCAAGCGGATACCCCGTAAAAACATCAAGCTGTTTTGCGGCAAGCCAATGATCGTTTGGTCCATTGAAGCCGCCCAACAAAGCGGCTGCTTTGACCGAATTGTGGTGTCCACCGACGACGCCGAGATTGCCGAAGTAGCCCGCCAGAGCGGTGCGCAGGTGCCTTTTATGCGCCCAGCAGCGCTATCGGAGGACCACACCGGAACCACTGCTGTTATGGCGCACGCCATCGACTGGTTTGTAGCGCAGGGCCAAACACCCGCTCAGGTTTGTTGTCTTTACGCGACCGCTCCATTTGTCAGCGCCGATGACTTGCGCCAAGGCCTGACAGTTCTGATCGCAACCGCTAGCGACTATGCCTTCTCTGTCACCAGCTTCGCCTTCCCGATTGAACGTGCCATTCGTATCAATGAATCAGGTCGGGTTGAGATGTTCAAACCGGAGCACTTCAACACCCGCTCACAAGACCTTGAAGAGGCCTATCACGATGCTGGCCAGTTCTACTGGGGTCGCGCAGACGCCTGGATGCAAGGACGAATGATCTTCAGCCCGGCCGCAGTGCCCGTCCTGTTGCCCCGCCACCGGGTGCAGGACATCGACACCCCAGAAGACTGGGCTCGTGCTGAATGGATGTTCAAGGCGCTTCGGGCATGATGGTTGTACTTCGTGTCGATGCTTCCCTGCTAATTGGCAGTGGCCACGTCATGCGCTGCTTGACGCTTGCCGACGCACTGAGAGCGCAGGGCGCCGAGTGCCACTTCATAAGCCGCACGCACTCCGGCCACCTGTTGGAGGTCATCGAACGGCGTGGCTACAAGGTCAGTCGCCTTGCTGCAACAGTACCCCATTCGGGAAAAGCACAAGTACACGGCTACGCAGCTTGGTTAGGTAGCACCTGGGAGGCTGATGCAGCTGACACCGCTGTCATATTAGAAAACCAGCAGGCCGATTGGCTGGTTGTAGACCATTACGCTCTCGACCACCGCTGGGAAGAGGCGCTTGCGCCGTATTACGGGCAACTTCTGGTGATCGACGATCTGGCCGACCGGGTTCATAACTGCGACCTGTTGCTCGACCAAAACCTGGGCCGCCAGCCAGCCGACTACGCCCAGCGGGTACCGGCGCACTGCCGCGTGCTCACCGGGCCGCACTACGCCTTGTTACGCCCGGAGTTTGCAACATTGCGGCCTTACAGCTTGAAGCGTCGGCAAACGCGACCCGCATTTCGCCAGTTGCTTATCACCATGGGTGGCGTTGACCAACCCAACGCCACCGGGCAGGTGCTGCAAGCTCTCAGAACATGCGCTTTGCCAGCCGACTGCCGGGTCACCGTGGTCATGGGTTTATCGGCCCCGTGGTTGGAGAACGTGCAGGAGCTGGCCGGACAAATGCCTTGGCCTACAGAAGTAGTGGTCAATGTCAGCGACATGGCCCAGCACATGGCCGACAGCGACCTAGCGATTGGTGCGGCGGGCAGTACGGCCTGGGAGCGGTGCTGTTTGGGCTTGCCTACCTTGATGCTGGTTCTAGCTGAAAATCAAAAGGAAGCGGCCGCACAGCTGCAGAAAGCAGGTGCGGCTAACTGTCTGGAATTCAGTACTTTGCTGGCTCAGGATCTGCATGATCAAATTCGATTTCTAGTCGATCAGCCTGAACA
>CAJAOB010000373.1 GCA_903941205.1 uncultured Burkholderiales bacterium
CTGCTGCTGTGTGATCAGGCACTTGTTGAGCTTGTCCACGTCGGGTCGCGAATGCACCCACGAGAGCGCCTCGTCGCACAGCGACGCGCACCGCTCGGCCACCGCGCACGCCGAGCGCCGTGTCGGGCGGCAGGGCGGCGCGCAGTTCTGAATAGCGGTCGGTGCGGGTCTGCCAGATCTGCGCCACGGCGCCAGCGATTTGCGCATCGTCGAAGCCGCCGCGCAGCAGGGCGCGCAAGTCGTGCCCCTGGCTGGCGAACAGGCATAAAAACAGCTTGCCTTCCGTTGACAGCCGGGCCCGGTTGCAATCGCCACAAAAGGCGTGCGTGACGCTGCTGATCACGCCGACTTCGCCCGCGCCGTCGTTATAGCGCCAGCGCTCGGCGGTTTCGCCCGCGTAGTTGGGGTCGATGGCGCTGAGCGGGAATTCGGACTGCAGGCGCTCAATCACTTGCGCCGACGGCAGCACTTCGTCCATGCGCCAGCCGTTGGTCGCGCCCACATCCATGTACTCAATGAAGCGCAGCACCACGCCCGAGTTGCGGAAATGGCGGGCCATGGGCAGGATTTCGGCGTCATTGGTGCCGCGCTTGACCACCATGTTGACCTTGATCGGCGCCAAGCCCACGCGCTGCGCTTCTTCAATGCCCTTGAGCACCTCGGCCACCGGAAAATCCACGTCGTTCATGCGCCTGAAAGTCGCGTCGTCCAGCCCGTCCAGGCTGACCGTGACGCGCTGCAGGCCGGCGTCTTTGAGGCTTTGCGCCTTTTTCGCCAGCAGCGAGGCGTTGGTGGTCAGCGTGATGTCCATGGGCTGGCCGCCGCTGGTGCGGATCTTGGCCAGCATTTCGATCAGCACTTCGAGGTGCTTGCGCAACAGCGGCTCGCCGCCGGTCAGGCGAATTTTCTCGACGCCATGCGCTGCAAACACCTGGGCCAGCCGGGTGATTTCTTCAAAACTCAGCAGCGAGCTTTGCGGCAAAAAAGCGTAATCCTTGTCAAACACCTCACGCGGCATGCAGTAACTGCACCGAAAGTTGCAGCGGTCTGTCACGCTGATGCGCAAATCGCGCAGCGGCCGCGCCAGCGTGTCGGCCAAAAGGCCGGTAGGCGCCAGCAGCCGGGATGGCACCTGCGGCACGCGGCTGGCGTAGCGGATGTCGGCAAGAGGGATGATTTTGTCTGTCATGGCAAGGCTTTGCGCCTGAATTTACCTCATGGCCCTGGCTGGCGAAATGCCGCCCGGACAAAGCCCGCTTCAAGTCAGGGCGGGCTTTGCAAGCGTTCGGGGTGGCGCCAAGCTTAAACGCAGCGTCCGCCGTCCACCTCGATGCACACGCCGCTGATGAAAGCCGCTTCGTCGCTGGCCAGGTAAAGCGCCGCATTGGCCACGTCCAGAGCGCTGGAAAAGCGACCCAGCGGGATGCTCGCCAGAAAACGTGAGCGCCGCACTTCGCCCTCGGGGCCTTCCATGCTGCCGCCCGCAAACTCGGCCGACAGGCCGGTGTCCGGGTTGAACACCGGGTTGATGCAATTGACGCGGATCTGGTCGGGCCCGAGTTCAGCGGCCAGCGACTTGCTGGTGGTGATGACCGCGCCTTTGGAGCCGTTGTACCAGGTCAGTCCGGGGCGCGGTCGCACGCCGGCGGTGGAGGCGATGTTGATGAAGCTGCCGCCGCCTTGCGCGCGAAACACCGGCGCCGCGTGAATGGTTGACAGGTAAATGCTTTTGACGTTGACCGCATAGCAGCGGTCAAAGTCGTCTTCGCTGACCTCCAGCGCGGGCTGATTGCGGTGCGTCCAGCCGGCGTTGTTGACCATCACGTCAAGCCGGCCGAAGGTGGAAAGCGCATGCGCCACCAGTTGCCTGACCTGCTCGCTTTGGGTGACGTCGGCAGCAAAAAAAGAGGCTTGGCCGCCGGCGCTGCCAATGCTGTCAGTGACCTTGCGGCCCTGTGCGGCGTCGATGTCATTGACCACCACCTTGGCGCCTTCCTCGGCCAGTCGCCGGGCGATGCCTTCGCCAATGCCGCTGCCGGCGCCCGTGACGATGATGGTTTTGTGGAGCAGCCGCATGATGTGTCCTGAAAGTAATAAAGCGTTGGAAAAGCGTGGAAAAACCGTGAATTTAGCCGTGAGTCGCTTGAAAGCAGCCGCAAGCAGGCGCTGAATTTTGCATTCCCCTCGCCCGGCTGAGCGCCGCCGGGCTCAGCCGTGCCGGATGGCCACCGTCTTGAGCGTGGTGAAACCGTACAGCGCCTCGAAGCCTTTTTCGCGGCCGTAACCCGAGGACTTGACGCCGCCAAACGGCAACTCGACGCCGCCGCCAGCGCCGTAGTTGTTGATGAAAACCTGGCCGCTGCGGATGCGC
>CAJAOB010000374.1 GCA_903941205.1 uncultured Burkholderiales bacterium
CCCGCCTTGACCTGCTGCATGGCTTGCCCGCCGGTCAGAGCGCCCAGGCAGTTCACGTAGGGATCGTTGTTAACCATGCCCCACAGGTTTTCTGCACCGCGGCGGGCCAGGGTGTATTCGATGGGGAACGAACCGCGAAGGCGCACGACATCGGCGGCACTGTAGCCTCGTTCGATGCCTTTCCAGCGGGGATTGGTAGCCCAGTCTTTTTCGAGGGCTGCAATTTGCTGTTCGCGGCTGAGTTGTTCGGTCAGGGTCTGGGGCATGTGAGTTCTCCACAAAGTTAAAAAAAGAACAACAAGTCAGCGCCGAATCACGATTCACATACGAATTCAACGTGGATTAAAGACGCCTTGTTGATGCCTTAACTTTAAGTCTTATAGAAGACTTTTTGAAGTCATCTAGTCTTATATAAGATATAAATTTAATCGTTTAAAATCAACAGTTTACAAACTTAATTTCGCAATGCAGAAATCTTTTTCTCATATTGAGAAAATATGACGCAGTGCAACATCGCCTTTTTTCACATTATGAACTACTGTTTTCAAAATAGAGGCTGATCCAGCCCACGTTGAAGGCAAGCCTCTCAAGACCTGCCGCGGGATACTGAAGCTGAAGCTGAAGCTGATGCGGATACAGCGCCTGCTCAAACTGGCCGCAGGCTACGGGCTACTGCCCAAGATCTGACGCAGCCGTCCAATGCCCGGCACTTACGGGGCTGCTGTTTTCGCCAGTGGCTGCATGTCGTCGCCTGCCCGGCGAGCGCAACAGAAAACTCAGGCATGATCCGACAACTCATCTCAAAAAAAGAGTCTGGAACGCTTCCTTCCTTCGGCGATCCGATTTTTCCGCCTGAGCCGAGCCAGTCCAGTTCACCGCCTGCCTTAGTTCGTTCAGAAGTGTTTATGCCCCGATGAATCGTTTAGCGGCCTATGTCTGCCTCGCATTGAGCATGTCACTGGTCGGCAGCTACGTGGCGCTTTCCAAACCACTGGTCGCCGCGTTTCCGGTGTTCCTGCTGGCCTGGCTTCGTTTTGGCATTGGCGCTGTGGCCATGTCGCACTGGCTCAAGAGGCCCGCGGACGAGATCCCGATGACGAGGCGAACACGTGAACTCGTGTTTCTGGAGTCATTTCTGGGCAACTTTCTTTTTTCGATCTGCATGCTGTTTGGCGTCTCAATGACCAGCGCTGTCACTGCGGGCGTCATCATGGCGTCCATCCCGGCAGCCGTGGCCTTGATGAGCTGGCTGTTACTGAGGGAGCGGGTAAGCCTGCGCGTCTGGGCCGCGGCGGCCTGCGCCGTATTGGGGATCAGTTTGCTGGCCTTATCAAGGCCCGAGGCCCGGGGCATAAACCTGAACGGGGCAGACCGGCAGCACTTCTGGCTGGGCCACTTGTTGCTGGTGGGGGCCGTGCTCTGCGAAGCGTCCTATGCCGTGATTGGTAAAAAGCTGACGGGTGTACTTGGCCCCAAACGCATCACGGCATTGATAAACCTGTGGGGATTTGCCCTGGTGACGCCCCTGGGTTGGTGGGCGGCTCAGTCCTTCGATTTTGCAAGCGTGGCGCCCCAGACCTGGGCCTTGCTGCTTTTCTACGCCCTTGCAGCCAGCGTATGGACGGTCTGGCTCTGGATGACGGGCCTGAAGAACGTGCCAGCTCATCAAGCTGGCGTATTCACGGTCATGCTGCCGATCAGCGCAGCACTCGTCGGCGTGGGCGTGTTGAGCGAGCCCTTGAACAGCGCCCAAATCCCGGCCTTCCTGCTGGCGATCGCCGGCATCGCACTGGCCACCTGGCCCACCCAAAAAAAGCCGAAAACGCCGCCCTAGGCGGTCGGTTTTGCACGCGCGACCCGCTCGTCGCGCGTGGCAGCGCTCATTTCTGCGAAGCGCTGACGCTGCTGCCGAGCCACGTAGACGCTGTAAGCGATGATGCCGACGCTCACCACCGCTATCAGCAGACTGGCCGCCGCGTAAATTGACGGATTGACGCCCCGACGCGCATAACTGAAGATCACCTGCGGCAGGGTTGTGACACCTGGGCCCGAGAGAAACTCGGAGATGACCACATCGTCAAATGACAGGGTGAATGTAAGCAACCAGGCCGCAACCATCGCAGGCGCAATGCCGGGCAAGGTCACCAGGAAAAACACCTGCGCCGGCCGGCAACCCAGGTCCATGGCAGCCTCCTCGATGGACCGGTCCACTTCGCGCAGGCGGGCCTGAATCACCACCGCTGCATAGGCCATTCCCAGCAAGGTGTGGCCCAACACGATCGTGCCCATGCCGCGCTCAGGCCAACCCACCGCCCGCTGCACGGCCACCATCAGCAGCAACAGGGACAAGCCAATGATGACCTCCGGCATGATGAGCGGCGCATTGACCAGGCCGATGAATAAAGGCTTGCCCCGAAAGCGCTCGTAGCGAACCAGCACAAAGGCAGCCATGGCGCCGAGCACCACCGACAAGGTGCCGGTCAAGAGCGCCACCTTCAGCGACAGCAAAAAGCCTTCAACCAAGCGCGTGTCTGCCCACAAGGCCTGGTACCAGCGCAAGGAAAAGCCGGTGAAAACCCCGTCTTGACGCGTGCTGTTGAACGAAAAAACAATCAGAAAAACCAGGGGCGCATACAAGAACAAATAAACCACAGCGAGCCAGAATCTGCCTAGATGTGCCTCTAGAAAACGTGTGACACCGCGCATCTCAGGACTTTCCCCGTGAGTTCGGTGCGGCGCTGTAGTGGTAGTACAGGGCCAGCGGGAACAGAATCAGAAAGATCATCACGACGGCGAGCGCTGAAGCGCGAGGCCAGTTGTTGCTGCTGAACATTTCGTCCCAGACGACGCGGCCGATCATGATGTTCTCGGCGCCGCCCAGCAAGGATGGAATCACAAATTCGCCGACGCTTGGAATAAAGACCAGCATGGCGCCCGAGACAATGCCGGCCTTGCTCAGGGGCACGGTGACAAGCCAGAACGCCTTCCAGGGACCGGCGCCCAGATCATGCGCAGCTTCGAGCAAGCTGAAATCCATCTTCACCAAGGTGGCGTAAAGCGGCAACACCATGAAAGGCAGGTACACATAGGTCATGCCAACCAGCATCGACACGTCGGTGTAAAGCATGACCATGGGTTCAGTGATCAGGCCCGAACCCATCAGCGCCTTGTTGATGACGCCCTGGTCGGCGAGGATGCCCTTCCATGCGTAGACGCGCAGCAAAAAAGAGGTCCAGAAAGGCAGCATGACCAGCATCAAAAGGGCTGGCCGGATGCTGGCCCGCGAGCGCGCGATGAAGTAGGCGAACGGATAACCAATCAACAGGCAAAAGAAGGTGGTAAAAAAAGCGTACTTCAGCGAAGTCTTATAGGCCTCAAGGTAAATCGTCTGACCCAAGCCACTCGCAAGGCTGTCACCGCCGGCGCCTGCCTCGCGAAAAATCGCAGCGTAATTTTCGTATTTGAGATTCAGTCGCCAGGAGCCTGAAGCCGCGTCAATCAGCGGCGCAAAAGGATCAATGCCCGCGCCCATATCCGTGATGCTGATGCGCAACAGGATCAGGAAAGGCAAAACGAAGAAAATGAACAGCCAGACAAAAGGCACGCCGATGACAAAACGGCGGCCGGGGCTCAGCCTCTGCACGGTGAGGTCTTTCATCACGCCAGCCTTACTGGGTCAGCGTCACGGGCGCCGAATCATCCCA
>CAJAOB010000375.1 GCA_903941205.1 uncultured Burkholderiales bacterium
ATGACGGCCACCTGATGTACGACCCTCACCACCACCATGCGGGTGATCGACAGGGTTCTTAGCAACACCGCGCGTCAGCGGGCGAATGCCGCGCCAGCGATTGCGGCCTGCCTTGGCAAGTGTCGTGTTCGAGTTGTCAGGGTTTGAAACCGCGCCAACGGTGCCCATGCACGTACCCAAAATGTAGCGCTGCTCACCTGAGTTCAGGCGAACGATAACGCGGCCACCATCACGACCAACGAGCTGCACATAAGTGCCTGCTGAACGTGCGATCTGGCCACCCTTGCCGGGCTTCATTTCGATGTTGTGACAAATGGTACCAACGGGCATCTGGCTCAGCAACATTGCGTTACCAGGCTTAACGTCCGTCTTTTCACCTGCGACAATCGTGTCACCAACGGCGAGACGCTGCGGCGCAATGATGTAGGCCAATTCGCCATCTTCGTACTTTACAAGCGCGATGAAGGCAGAACGGTTGGGGTCATATTCCAGACGCTCGACCGTTGCAGGCATATCCCATTTACGACGCTTGAAGTCGATCAGGCGATATTTCTGCTTGTGACCGCCGCCGATACCGCGCGACGTCACATGGCCCTTGTTGTTACGGCCGCCGGTCTTGCTCTTGCCTTCGGTCAGTCCCTTAACAGGACCGCCTTTGTACAAGCTTGACCGGTCAACCAGCACAAGGCCGCGACGGGCGGGGCTAGTTGGTTTGTAGCTTTTGAGTGCCATTATCCTGCCCTTAAATACCGGTGGTCACGTCGATGCTTTGGCCTTCGGCCAAAGTTACGATCGCTTTTTTGACATCCGAGCGCGTGTAGGGCTTGCCCTTCCAACGCTTGGTTTTGCCCTTTTGCACGAGAGTGTTCACGTTCGTGACCTTCACGTCGAACAAGGCTTCAACAGCGGCCTTGATCTGTGGCTTGGTCGAGCTTCCCGTGACCTTGAACACAACAGCGTTATGTTCCGACAGCAAGGTTGCTTTTTCGGTGATGTGCGGGGCAACGATCACGTCATAATGACGCACGTCGATTGCTTTATCCTTAGCCATTAGTTGGCACCTCCCGTGAGGGCGAAGCGAGCTTCAAGCTTCTCAACCGCAGCGCGGGTCAGAACCAGAGTATCATGCTTCAGGATGTCATAAACATTCGCGCCAACAGCAGGCATCACATTGATGCCGACCAAGTTAGCCGAAGCCAGACGGAAATTGTCGCTGACGGCGTCGCCATCAATAACCAATGTCGACTTGCCGAAACCGAGCTTGCCAACCTGCCCCTTAAGCGCCGCAGTCTTTGCAGCAGCTAAGTCGAGGTTTTCCAGAACGATCAACGAACCCGACTTTGCTTTGCTTGAAAGCGCCATCTTCAGACCCAATGAGCGGATCTTCTTGTTCAGAGACGGATTAAAGTCACGCAAGCGGGCACCATGGGCCTTACCACCGCCGATGAAGATCGGCGCAGCGCGGTCACCGTGACGAGCCGTACCGCCACCTTTTTGGTTGCCGAATTTCTTGCCGGTGCGTGCAACGTCTGAACGCTCACGGGTAGGACGAGCCGTACCGCGGGCCTTCTCACGCTGCCAGGTGACAACACGGTGCAGAATGTCGGCGCGCGGCTCAATGCCAAATACGTCGTCATTCAGGTCGATGTCGCCCTTTGCCTTGGCGTCGAGGGTTTGAACCTTGAGCTTCATGGTTTAGCCCTCCTTCTTTTCTTCGCCGGCGTCTGCAGCAGGTGCTTCAACAGCAGCGGCTTCGACAGCGGGCGCGGCTTCAGCGGCAGGCGCTTCAGCTTCGACGGCTGGGGTGTCTACAACTTCCACTTCGGTGTTGATGATGACGTCTTCAGCCACAGGAGCCTCATTGTCATTCTTCAGCGAACCAGGAAACGGAGCAGCCTCAGGGGTTGGAACCTTCACGGCGTCACGAACGAGCAACCAGCCATTCTTCGCGCCGGGAACAGAGCCCTTTACGAAGATCAGGCCGCGCGCAACATCCGTGCGAACGATTTCGAGGTTCTGCTGTGTACGCTGACGGTCGCCCATGTGGCCGGCCATCTTTTTGTTCTTGAAAACCTTACCTGGATCCTGGCGTTGACCAGTCGAACCATGGGCACGGTGGGTAATCGAAACACCATGCGATGCACGCATACCGCCGAAGCCCCAACGCTTCATGGCGCCGGCAAAGCCTTTACCCTGCGTGTGACCGGTGATGTCGACCAGCTGGCCGTCAATGAAATGGTCTGCAGAAACGGTGGCGCCGACTGGCAACAAGCCATCAGCATTATCAACGCGGAATTCAGCAACGCGAGCTTTGGGCTCGACTTGTGCTTTGGCGAATTCGCCACGTTGCGGTTTATTTACATTTTTCGCTTTACGGGCTCCTGCACCGAGGCGGACGGCAAAATAACCATCGCGCTCTTCGTTACGAGCTCCGACCACTTGGCAGCCTTCCAGCGCCAATACGGTGACAGGAACGTGACGGCCGTCTTCATTGAAGAGGCGCATCATACCCATCTTTTTCGCGATCACGCCAGTGCGCATGATCCATACTCCAACTTATGTCAGAGGCCCGGCTGGCAGGATTGCCAGGAGGGCGTGACGCCTAAATCCAGCC
>CAJAOB010000376.1 GCA_903941205.1 uncultured Burkholderiales bacterium
TCAAGCTTGCCGCGCATGACTTGCTTGAACTCTTCGCTGGCGACTTCGCTGGTGTCTATCATGCGGCGCTGGTTCACCACGTCCTGCAGGCCGTAGACCATCCAGGCGTTGGCCGGCAAGCCGTCGCGGCCGGCACGGCCGGTCTCCTGGTAATAGCCTTCGATGTTTTTGGGCATGTCCAGGTGCGCCACAAAGCGCACATCGGGCTTGTCGATGCCCATGCCAAAAGCGATGGTCGCCACCATGATCATGCCGTCGTCGCGCAGAAAGCGGTCTTGCCGCTGCTGGCGCACCGAGGCGTCCAGGCCCGCGTGGTAGGCCATGGCTTTGAGGCCGGCGTCTTGCAGCATGTCGGCGATTTCTTCGACCCGCTTGCGCGACTGGCAGTAGACGATGCCGGCTTCGCCCGCATGCTCGCTCTCGATGAAGCGCAGCAGCTGGCGCGTCGGGTCGGTCTTTTCGACAATCGTGTAGCGTATGTTGGGCCGGTCAAAGCTGCTGACGAACTCGCGCGCGTCCTCGAGCTTGAGCCGCTCGACCATGTCCTTGCGCGTCAGCGCGTCGGCTGTGGCCGTGAGCGCCACCCGCGGCACGTCCGGAAAGCTTTCGTGCAACAGGCTCAGCGAGCGGTACTCGGGCCGGAAGTCGTGGCCCCACTGGCTCACGCAATGCGCCTCGTCAATCGCAAACAGGCTGAGCAAGCCGCGCTCGTGCAGCGAGGCCAGCAAACCCTTCATGCGCGGCGTGTTGATGCGCTCGGGCGCGGCGTAAAGCAGCGTGAGCTCGTTGCGCAGCAGCTGCTTTTCCAGGGCGCTGCTCTCTTCCAGGGTCTGCGTCGAGTTGAGAAAAGCGGCCGAGACGCCGGCTTCGTGCAGCGCGCCGACCTGGTCGTGCATCAGCGCGATCAGCGGCGAGATGACGATGGTCACCCCGTGGCCGGCCTGCTGGCGCGCAATGGCGGGTATCTGGTAACACAGCGACTTGCCGCCGCCGGTGGGCATCAGCACCAGCGCGTCACCGCCCCTCACCACATGGTTGACGATGTCTTCCTGCGGGCCGCGAAAGCTGCTGTAACCAAAGACATCGTTGAGGATGTCCCGCGTCGACGCCGCGGCGTCGTGGCCGGCGTTCACATCTGTTCCCAGGGCAGGCCTTCAAAGCGCCAGCCCGAGATCGTCGAGCGCCTGAACTGAGCGTCAAGCTCGCCCTCAAAACCATGGGTTACATGCGCGACCTGCTCAAAGCCTGCGGCTTCGAGCGCGGCGCCGGCTTCCAGTGTGCGCTGCCCCGAGCGGCATATCAGCAGCACCGGCTGGTGCTTGTCGCGGGCCTCGCGCGCCACCGCCTCGGCAAAGCGGGCAGCGTCGGGCATCAAGTCCGGGTATTCGTACCAGGGCACATTCACCACGCCGGGCGGGCGCCCCACGTAGAGCGATTCGATTTCCATGCGCACGTCCACAAACAAGACGTCGGGATGGCTCTGCACGTATTGCCAGGCTTCTTGAGGTTGCAGGTGTTTCATGAACGGGTTGCGGGGCTTGGGGGCGATCGGTCGAAGCAGCTATTGTCGGGCTAAACCACGCGCCGGCTTGTCGCCGCGCCGCGCTTTGCCGTCCCCGACAGGGCCGCTCTGGCGCGGCTCGCCGCCTACAATTTGCCCATGTCTTACCCCAATTACACCCGCGCGCAAGCGCTGCCTCGCATCTTGCAGCAACGCATCGCCATTCTTGACGGCGCCATGGGCACCATGATCCAGCGCTTCAAGCTCAGCGAAGCGCAGTACCGGGGCCAGCGATTCAAGGATTTTCACAAAGACATCAAGGGCAATAACGAGCTCCTGAGCCTCACGCGCCCCGACGTGATCCAGGACATTCATCAAGGCTATCTGGCCGCCGGCGCCGACCTGATCGAAACCAACACCTTCGGCGCCACCACCGTGGCCCAGGCCGACTACGACATGGCCGACCTGGCCCTTGAGATGAATTACGAGTCAGCCCGTCTGGCCCGCGCCGCCTGCGACAAGTTCTCCACCCCCGACAAACCGCGCTTCGTGGTCGGCGCCCTGGGCCCCACGCCCAAGACCGCCAGCATCAGCCCCGACGTCAACGACCCAGGCGCGCGCAACACCAGCTTTGAAGAACTGCGCCAGGCCTATTACGAGCAGACCGAAGCCTTGGTGAAAGGCGGCAGCGATGTGCTGCTGGTCGAAACCATCTTTGACACGCTCAACGCCAAGGCCGCCTTGTTTGCCATTGACGAATACTTTGACGACTCCGGGGAACGCCTGCCGCTCATCATCAGCGGCACCGTGACCGACGCCTCCGGCCGCATTTTGAGCGGGCAAACCGTCACGGCTTTTTGGCACAGCGTGCGCCACGCGCAACCGCTGGCCATCGGCCTGAACTGCGCGCTCGGCGCCACCCTGATGCGCCCTTACATCCAGGAGCTGGCCCGCGTGGCTGGCGACACCTTCATCAGCTGCTACCCCAACGCCGGCCTGCCCAACCCCATGAGCGACACCGGCTTTGACGAAACCCCCGACGTCACCAGCCGCCTGCTGCACGAGTTTGCCGCCGAAGGCCTGGTCAACATTGTGGGCGGCTGCTGCGGCACCACGCCCGAACACATAGGCGCTATCCACCAGGCCGTGGCGCCGCTGGGCCCGCGGGGCTTGAGCGGCGGGGTGTTTTACAAAGAAGCGGCATGAACCCCTGGCGGCCCGGCTTGATGCTGGCCGCCCTGCTCGCAGCCACCACACTGCCAGGCTGCGGCCAGCAGCCCCCGTCGTGGGACAGCCTGCTCGCCGGCAAGATCACTGGCCAATACCCCGACTACCGCGTCAGCGTGCTGGAGCCCGGCCAGCTGCGCGTCGAGCGCCCCGGCATGCCGGCCCAAACCGTGGCGGTCGAGCCCATCGCCCGACATTGCCTGCGCGGCCCGCGGGATTGCGGCTATGCGGTCGAACAAATGCTGCTGGTGCTGCGCGATCCCTGAGACACCTGGCTTGGGCCAAGCTGGGGCAAGAGCGCCCGGAGTTCTCAAATAACCGCCCGAAAAAATTCTTTCACCGTCATCCTCGCGAAGGCGGGGAGCCATTTTCCGGGCTCGTGAACTGCGCAGGGGCTGGTCGGGGATGGATTCCTGCCTCCGCAGGAATGACGGCTTTTTTGGCGGTGATGGACGCCCCTTTTGCGTCATCCGCGCGGAGCATGGCCCGTACCGTCATCCTCGCGAAGGCGGGGATCCATCTTCCGGGTTGGTGAAATGCGCAGGGGCTGGTCGGAGATGGATTCCTGCCCCCCGATCAGGTCGAGGGCAGGCTCCGCAGGAATGACGGTTCTCGGA
>CAJAOB010000377.1 GCA_903941205.1 uncultured Burkholderiales bacterium
GGATGACGGGAAGGTGGCGATCATCTCGTCGTTGCCTTGAGCTGGCCCCAGCGCCGTCATTCCTGCGCAGGCAGGAATCCATCCCCGGGCCCTGGCGCTGGTCGGGCGGCCGGAATCGAATCGAGCGCCCCCGCATGAGCGCAGCCCGGAAGATGGATCCCCGCGTGCGCGAGGATGACGAGAAACAGGCCGGCCCGCTTTTGCGAGGACGACGGGAAGCGGGGCGCCTTGACTTCGCGGGGATGACGGGAAGGTGGCGATCATCTCGTCGTTGCCTTGAGCTGGCCCCAGCGCCGTCATTCCTGCGCAGGCAGGAATCCATCCCCGGGCCCTTGCGCTGGTCGGGAGGCCGGAATCGAATCGAGCGCCCCCGCATGAGCGCAGACTAGAAGATGGATCCCCGCGTGCGCGAGGATGACGGGATACAGGCCGGCCCGCCTTTGAGAGGATGACGCAAAACAGGCCGGCCCGCAATCGCTGGGATGTCGGGAAGAAGACCGTGCGTGCGTCACTTGCCAGCCCTGCGCAAACCGGGCGCACCAACAAGCTGGCCCGCGTCCCCAGGCCGTAGGGCTACGCCAGCCAAGCTGCGAAAATGGCGGCATGAACTCTCAAAAAATCCTTGTGCCGGTTGCTGGCGTGGCGCTGGTGGTGCTGGCTTATTGGTACAGCGGCTGGGCCGGCGTGGCGGTGGTGACGGGTGGGCTGGTCATGTGGTTGCTGCTGCATTTCACGCGCATGATGCAGGTGCTCAAGCGCGCCGCGAACCGGCCGATCGGCTTTGTGGACAGTGCCGTGATGCTCAACGCCAAGCTCAAGCCGCAGCTTACCTTGCTGCATGTGGTGGCGATGACCCGGGCGCTGGGGGAGTTGCGCAGTCCGCCCGACAGCCAGCCGGAAATCTTTCGCTGGACCGACAGCGGCGGCTCGTATGTTGACTGCACTTTTGCCGGCGGCAAGCTGGCCGGGCATGAGCTCACGCGGCCGGCTGTGGCGGACGATGGCGCCCCGGGCGAATCGTGCGCGCCGCCTGCCCCTTAGAATCCGGCTTTCAAGGCTTGCAGCGCCCCGAGAGGGGCTGTGGGCATTTTCATGTTTTCAGTCGAGACAATAAGGATCAGCACATGTCCCCAGTAGCCCCCTCCATGGAAGACCGCGACGGCAAAATCTGGATGGACGGCCAGATGGTTGAATGGCGTGATGCCAAGATCCATGTGCTGACCCACACGCTGCACTACGGCTGCGGCGCCTTTGAAGGTGTGCGCGCTTACAAGACCGCCGAAGGCACGGCGATTTTCCGGCTTGAAGAGCACACCGAGCGACTCTTTAACAGCGCCAAGATCCTGCGCATGAAGATCCCTTTTTCCAAGGAAGAAGTCATGCAGGCGCAACTTGACGTGGTGCGCCAGAACAATCTGGCCAGCGGCTACATCCGTCCGCTGACCTGGATCGGTTCCGAAAAGCTGGGCGTGAGCCCCAAGGGCAACAAGATTCACCTGATGGTCGCGGCCTGGACCTGGGGCGCTTACCTGGGTGAAGACGGCATGAAGCGCGGCATCCGCGTCAAGACCAGCAGCTTCACGCGCCACCACGTCAACATCACCATGATCCACGCCAAGGCGGTGAGCAATTACACCAATTCGATCCTGGCCAATATGGAAGCCACCGACGAGGGCTACGACGAGGCCTTGCTGCTGGACCCGCAGGGCTTTGCGTCCGAAGGCGCGGGCGAAAACCTGTTCATCGTGCGCAAGGGCGTGGTCTATACGCCAGACTCCAGCGCCGGCGCGCTCAATGGCATCACCCGCAACACGATATTTTCAATTTGCAAGGACCTTGGCATCGAGCTGAAGGAAAAAGCCATCACGCGCGACGAAATCTACATCGCCGACGAAGCCTTTTTCTCGGGCACCGCCGCCGAAGTCACGCCGATTCGTGAACTTGACCGGATTGAAATCGGCAGCGGCTCGCGCGGCCCGATCACGGAAAAAATCCAGGCCGCATTTTTTGACATCGTCAACGGCCGCAATCCCAAATACGCCAGCTGGCTGAGCCGCGTTTAAGGCTGCGGGCCACGCAACACATCAAGAAATACAGCATGAGCAACACAAGCAAGAGCGGCGCCGTGGTCGAACTGCGCGCCAGCGAACTCAACAGCCAGGGCGGCGTGTTTTGCCCGAACCCGAACATGGACCTGCAAAGCAGCCATCCCAAGGTGTACCTGGGCGTGGCTGAAACGGGCCAGGCGCGCTGCCCGTATTGCAGCACCGTGTACAAGCTCAAAGAAGGCGAGCACTTCAGCGCTCACCACTGACTGAGGCAGGGGCCGGTCTTTGGTTCGCTGACTCTTTCACATTCGCAAGCCCGGGCCGCGTCAGCCCCACTGGTCGGCTGCGCACCCGCGCGAAAGGCTCGCGATCAGGTTGCGCTCTTGGGCTTCTTGCTTGGGTTTCTCGCTTGGGCCGCTCGCGCTGCGGGCACACTACGGCGGCGAAATAAGCTGGTTGATTCGGGGTTTGGAGAGCGCGGGCATGCAGTCAGCGTGATGCCGGCAACTCGACCACAAAGGACGCCCCGCCGCCGGGCCGGTCTTCGCAGCGCACCGTGCCGCCGTGGCGCTCGGCGATGGACTTGACCAGCGCCAGACCCAGTCCGACACCGCCTTCGCGCTCGCTCGCGCCGGGCAGCCGGTAAAACGGCTCGAAGATGCGTTTGCGCTGAGCCAGCGGCACGCCGGGGCCGCAGTCGTTGACGCGGATCACGACGCTGGGTTGCGCCGCGCTGCCACCTGGCGACAAGGCCAGCGTGACATCACCCGTGCTGTAGCGCCGCGCGTTTTCCAGCAGGTTGCGCAGCAGCCGCCGCAGCAGCCGGGGCGAGCCGCGCAGCAGCAGGCTCGGCGTGTCTTCAGCCTCGGCAGCCGCCTCAGAGGCTTCGCCACGCTGACGGTCCGGTCCGGCTTGCAGTTCAGCGTTCACACGCGCGCACTCCTCGGCCGCCAGCCCGGTCAAGTCCAGCACTTCCATCGGTTCGTTGTCAGTCTGACCCGAGTCCAGCCGGCTGGCCAGCAAAATTTCATCGATCAACTGGTCCAGCTCGCTGATGCTGCGCGAAATCTCCCGTCGCTGCGCCGCCGCGCTGGCAGCAGAAGCGGAGAACGTGTACGCCGCAAGTCCCCGCTCAGCCAGGGCCGCGGAACCGGCTTCGCCGGGCCGCAGGCGCAGCGCCCCCTCGGGGGGCAGCGAGCCCAACGAAGTGGGGAGCGTGGGGGCCACGAGTCCCTGCTCAGCCGGGGCCGCGGAACCGGCTTTGCCGGGCCGCAGGCGCAGCGCCCCCTCGGGGGGCAGCGAACCACGCGCAGCGGGGAGCGTGGGGGCCAACAGTTCCAAGCCCATGCGAATGCGCGCCAGCGGCGAGCGCAGTTCGTGGGAGGCGTTGGCCAGCAAATTCTTGTGCGCATTGAGCAAGGCTTTTTGTGAGTCCATCAAGGTCTCGATGCGCTCGGCGGCGTGATTGAAGCGCTCGGCCAGAAAGGCCACCTCGTCGCGGCCATGCACGGGCACGCGGGCCGACAGGTCGCCGTCGCCCCAGCGTTCGACGCCGCGCTGCAAGGCTTCGAGGCGCAGCGTCAGGCGCCGGATGATCGGGTATGCGGCCAGTGCGACGGCCAGGCCCACCAGCGCCAGCATCCAGAAAAATCCGAAGGGCGGTCGCATCATGGGGCCGCCGCTTGCGGGTGGACGCGGCGGGCGCGGCAGGCGGATGTCCAGCGTCTGGCCGTCGCTGGTGACGACATCAAAACGCATGTCGTGGCTGGCGCGGCGGGACGGGTCGCTTTGCGCCGTGCCGATCACCTGGCCGGCCTGGTTGCGCACCACGATTTCGCGCACCGGCATCACCGGGTCGTTGGACATGCGCCAGACCCAGCCCACCAAAAAAGTGAGCACGGCGACCGTCAGCACCACGGCCAGCCAGATGCGGACATACAAAGGGGAGGTCAGGCGGGACCACATAAAGCGCCGGCGTGTTCAGTCTTGCTGGCGCGCGAACACATAGCCGACACCGCGCACCGTCAGGATGCGTTTGGGGTCCTTGGCGTCGGCTTCGATGGCGCTGCGGATGCGGCCCATGTGAACGTCGATGGAGCGGTCAAAGGCTTCGAGCTCGCGGCCGCGCACGGCTTCCATGATTTGGTCGCGGCTGAGCACGCGGCCCGCCCGCTCGGCCATGGCGACCAGCAGGTCAAACTGGTAAGAGGTGAGCTCGCGCGGCTGGCCGGCCACCGACACCACGCGCGCATCGCGGTCAATTTCGAGCGAACCAAAACGCATGACGGGATGCGTGCCGTCGGACGCAGGCTGGGTGCCTGGCCCGCCGCGTCGCAGCACGGCGCGTATGCGGGCCAGCAACTCGCGCGGCTCGAAGGGCTTGGGCAGGTAATCGTCTGCGCCAATTTCGAGGCCCACGATACGGTCCATCGGGTCGCCCTTGGCGGTCAGCATCAGCACCGCCACGCCGGCTTTGTCAGCGCTTGGGGCGCGGTTCTTGATGCGCCGGCAAACTTCCAGGCCGTCCATGTCGGGCAGCATCAGGTCCAGGATCACGAGGTCGGGTTCGCTGGTCTGCAGCGCGGCCAGTCCGCTGGCAGCGTCCGGGGCGTGCGCAAAGCCATAGCCGGACTGGCGCAGGTAGTCGCCCACCATCGCGGCCAGGCGGCTGTCGTCTTCGATCATCAGAAGTTGCTGCGTCATGGGGCGGCGGTCCGTTCAGGGAGAGGGGCTTATCTTGCCCCGAGTCGGGCAAGCCGGCTTGAAGTGACCGTAAAGCTGCGGTAAATCTCGCGCGTCGCCGGTCTTGCGCCTTGGGGCCGGGCAGCCCGTGCATCAACGCCCGCCGGGCGCCGCATGCCTGGAAGCCAGCCACACCAGCAGCAGCACCGGCAAGCCCAGCAAGGCTGTGGCCATGAAGAAGCTCGAGTAGCCATGCGCATCCACAAAGACCCCCGAATAGCCCGCCAGAAACTTGGGCAGCAGCAGCATCATGGAGCTGAACAGCGCGTACTGGGTGGCCGAGTAACTCACATTGGTCAGGCCCGAGATGTAGGCAATGAAAGCCGCCGAGGCGATGCCGCTGGCCAGGTTGTCGGCAGAGATCACGAACACCAGGGCGTGGACGTCGTGGCCGCGCGTGCTCAGCCAGGCAAACATCAAATTCGTCGCGGCGCTGAGCACGGCGCCCAGCATCAGCACGCGCATCACGCCCAGGCGCATGGCCAGCGCGCCGCCGACGAAGGCGCCCACCAAAGTCATGATGACGCCGTAGACCTTGGTCACCGCCGCCACTTCGTCTTTCGAAAAACCCATGTCGACATAAAAGGGATTGGCCATGATGCCCATCACCACGTCGCTGATGCGGTACATCGCGATCAGCGCCAGGATCAGCACCGCCTGTTTGCCGTAACGCCGCAGAAAATCGGCGAAGGGCTCGATCAGCGCGCCCTTGAGCCATTCGGCGGCATTGCGCGCTCGCGGCAGCGGGGCGGCGACAGGCTCGGGTGAAAAAAGCACCGTCACCATGCCCAGCAGCATCGACGCGGCCATGACCAGGTAGGCGGTTTGCCAGCCGCCGTGCTGGTAGCCGCTGACGCCAGCCACTTCGCTGCGTGCGGCGATCCACAACACGCCTGCGCCGGCCCAGATCATGGCGATGCGGTAGCCGGTCTGGTACGTTGCTGCCAGCGCCGCCTGGCGCTCTACTTCGGCCGACTCGATGCGAAAAGCGTCCAGCGCAATGTCTTGCGTGGCCGAGGCCACGGCCACCGCCAGCGCGCACCAGACCATGGGCAGCAAGGCTCGTTGGGGGTCGGTCAGGGCCATGCCGACCAGCGCGGCCATGATCACGCCCTGCGACAGCAGCAGCCAGCTGCGGCGCCGGCCCAGCCAGCGCGTGAGCAAGAAAATCGGCAGCCTGTCCACCAGTGGCGCCCAGACCCACTTGAAGCCGTAGGCCAGGCCAATCCAGCTCAGGTAGCCAATCGTGCTGCGGTCAATGCCGGCTTCGCGCAGCCAAAAGCTCAGGCTGCCAAACACCAGCAGCAACGGCAAGCCCGCCGAAAAGCCCAGCAGCAGCATGCGCAGGCTGGCCGGTTCCAGATAAAACCGCAGGGTCTGGCCCCAGCCCGGCCGGCCTGGCTCGGCGGCCGTCGCAGCCGACGGTTGGTTTCCAGCAGGGGCCGGCTCGTTCAGGTTTTGGCGCATGGGGGAATAATAAGCGGCAGACATTGCTGATTCAGGCTGGCGCTTGGTGCGGCGGCGCTTGCGCACCGACGCGCTTTCGGGCAATGGCCACTTTTTCGGAGAGAGAGAACTGTCATGAACCGGTTTATGCGATTCCCCCTGGCTTTGCTGGCGAGCTGCCTGTCGTGTGTGTTGTTGCTTCCTGGGCTGGCGCTGGCCCAGCGCGAGGGTGTCGATGTGGGCGGCAACTCGGTCGTCATCAAGCTCGTGCCTGCCGAGCAGCTCGAGACTTCGGCGGCGCAGCAGTACAAGACCATGCTGTCCGAGGCGGCCGGCAAAAAGGCTCTGGCGCCGCCCGATCATCCGCAGCTGATCCGGCTGCGGCGCATCTCCGAGCGCATCATTCCCTTTGCCAATGAATGGAACCCGCGCGCCAAAAACTGGCAGTGGGAGGTCAACCTGATCGGCAGCAAGCAGGTCAATGCTTTTTGCATGCCGGGCGGCAAGATCGCGTTTTACACCGGCATCCTCGAGCAGCTCAAGCTGACCGATGACGAGGTCGCCCAGATCATGGGCCATGAAATTGCGCACGCCTTGCGCGAGCACGCCCGCGAGCGCATGGGCAAGAGCGCTGCCACCAACATTGGCGCCAACCTGCTCTCGCAATTGCTGGGTCTGGGCGATCTCGGCCGCACGGTCATGGGTTACGGTGTGCAGGTGGCGAACCTGAGTTTCAGCCGTTCCGACGAGTCAGAGGCCGACCTGGTCGGGCTGGAACTGGCGGCGCGTGCGGGTTATGACCCGCAGGCCGGCGTCACGCTGTGGCAAAAAATGTCGGCCAACAGCAAAGGCGCGCCACCACAATGGCTGAGCACCCATCCGGCAGGCGCCACCCGCATCACCGACATCGAGCGAAACCTGCCGCGCGTGCAGCCGATCTACGAGCGCGCGCCCAAAGGCTGAAAACCCTGCCTTGCCAAGCCGCCAGGTCTTGCTGGCTCTCGCCGGCTTTTCTTGGCCTTTTCAGAAGCCCTAGTCTGTAACAGCGTTTTTGGTGATCACCTGGACCACATCGTCGGTGGCCATTTTCAGCGCCGTGACATCCATTAGCGCGAGCCGGACCATGCGCTGGCCCGTGGATGGATCGACGAAGGCGTGGGCTTGCGCGTTGACGTAAAGCGGCACCGGCAACGAGCGCCTGATTTGCAAGGACTGCGCGAAAACCTCCTGCGTGCCGTGCTCTGCGGCGCTCAGGAAGGCTTCAACGGCAGGCAAGCTGGACGAATCGAAGACCTCGCGCAGCGGTTGGCCTATCAGCAAAGGTCGTTCTTTGCCAAGCATGCTCGCCGCCCGCAAGTTGAGCTCGACGATGTTTCCTTGCAAGTCCAGCGTGAAATAGCCGACCGGCGCGAAATCGTAGAGATCGTGGTACTTGGCGCGCAGCGCGTTGACGCTGGACAGCGTGTCCGAGAGCAATTCGTTTTGCAGCTCGAGCTCGATCTGATGGACCCTAAGCTCATGAATAAGCCGCAGATGGCCCATCTTTTCTTCAGGCTCTGTCCAATGGCTCTTGCTGGCCAGGCGCTGCCTTGCTTCGCTGCGCAGCTCTGCCTGCGTACCTGATTCCATGGGCATTTCGAAACTCCTTTTCAAAGTGAGCCGACTTGTCTGCTTGAGCAATGCCAAAAGCCTTGCCCCAGCTAGACTACATCGAAGATGCATGTCCTGAACACTCGGTAGTTGTATCTAAATACCACCTCTATGACAACCCAGATTATCCCTCCTGCGCCACCACCCGAGCCACCCAAGCCCGCGCCGGTGCAAGAGTCGGCCCCGGGGCCAGCGCCCAAGTCGGCGTCCGAGTTGGCACACAAGCCGGCACCGGAGTCGGCCCCCTTTCCGGCCGGTACCGCGCCCGATGCAGCCGGCGCGCAGGAACCGCTGGTAGGCAACCGGACTCCCATCATCGGCATCGGCGCTTCGGCCGGCGGGCTGGAGGCGCTTGAGCAGTTTTTCGCGCATGTGCCCGCGCAAAGCGGCTTGGCTTATGTGGTGGTGCAGCACCTTGATCCCGTCAAGGAAAGCCTGTTGCCGGCGCTCTTGCAGCGGGTATGCCGGGTGCCGGTGGTGCAGGCCAACGACCGCACGCGCGTGGAGGTCAACCATGTCTATGTGGCGCCCCCTGGTTTTGAACTCACCTTGCTGCACGGCGTCTTGCATCTGCTCAAGCCGGTGGCCGCGCGCGGTATGCAATTGCCGATTGATTTTTTCCTGCGCTCGCTGGCGCTGGACCAGCAGGCCAATGCGGCCGGCGTGATCTTGTCCGGCATGGGCTCGGACGGCACCTTGGGGCTGCGCGCCCTGAAGGAAAAAGCCGGTGGTGTGTTCGTGCAGACGCCGGAGTCGGCCAGCTTTGATGCCATGCCGCGCAACGCGGTCGACGCCGGTCTGGCCGATGTGGTGGCGCCGGCCGACCAGCTGCCCGAAAAGATCATGGCCTATTTTTCGCACCCGATGCTGGCCGGTCCGCTCGACGTGACCGCGGCCAACCGGCTGCAAGGCGCGCTTGAAAAAATACTGATCATGGTGCGCGCGCAGACCGGCAACGATTTCAGCGACTACAAAAAAAGCACGGTCTACCGGCGGATTCAGCGGCGCATGGCCATTCACCAGATCGAATCGGTCGATGCTTACGTGCAGTATGTGCGGGAGAACCCGATCGAGGCCGAGCTGCTGTTCAAGGAGCTGCTGATCGGGGTGACCTGTTTTTTTCGCGACCCGGAAGTCTGGCAGAGCCTCAAGCTCGAAGTGCTGCCCAAGCTGCTGTCCGACTATCCGCAGGGCACCTTGTTGCGTGCCTGGGTCGCCGCTTGCTCCACCGGCGAAGAGGCCTACACGCTGGCCATGCTGTTCGTCGAGGCGGTTGAAGAGCTCAAGCCGGCCGGGCATTTTTCGCTGCAGATCTTTGCCACCGACATGGACAAGGATGCGATTGAAAAAGCCCGCCAGGGGTTTTATCCGGACAACATCGCCGCCGATGTTTCGGCCGAGCGACTGTCGCGGTTTTTCTCCAAGGAGCCGGGCGGCTACCGGGTCAGCAAGAACATCCGCAGCATGGTGATTTTTGCGCCTCAAAGCATCACCAGCGATCCCCCCTTTGCGCGGCTGCATTTGCTGACCTGCCGCAATTTCCTGATTTACCTGGAAACCGAGCTGCAGCATAAGCTGTTGCATATGTTTCACAGCAGCCTGAATCCGGGGGCTTATCTGGTGCTGGGCACGGCCGAATCCGTTGGGCAGGCCTCGCACCTGTTTGCGCCGGCCGGTGGCAAAACTCGGGTTTACCGTCGCCTGGGCGGTGCCGCGCGCCCCGGACTGGCGGGCTTTTCTCTCGGCGGAGTTGGCACTGGCGCTTTCGCGGCGGGGCCGGTGTCGCGGCCCGCCCGGCTTGCGGCGGCCGCGCCCAGCCTGCAGACCCTGGCCGATCAGGTGTTGCTCAAGAATTTCACGCCGGCGGCCGTGCTGGTCTCGGCGCAAGGCGACATTGTTTACTTCAGCGGCAAGACCGGTAAATACCTGGAGCCGCCGGCCGGCAAAGCGAATCTGAATTTGTTTGCCATGGCGCGACCCGGATTGCGGCAGGCCCTGGCAGATATTTTTTACCGGGCCGTCAGAAGCAAGGCCCCGGTCGCGCTCGAAGGCGTTTTGCTGGGTGACGATGCCAAGGGCTCCGGCGTGCGCGTGAGGATTCAGCCCCTGAGCGAGCCCGAGGCGCTGGACGGCATGCTGGTGGTGGTTTTTGATGAACCCCTGCTGGCTCCCGCGCCGGCGGGTAACAGCGCGGCGGCGCAGGATGCCCGCGTCACCGAATTACAGCTTGATCTGACCTGCTTGCGCGAAGAGCACCAGGCCACGCGCGAGGAAATGCAGACCTCCCAGGAAGATCTGCGCTCGGCCAATGAGGAGCTGCAATCGGCCAATGAAGAGCTGACCACCTCGCGCGAGGAAATGCAGTCCATGAATGAAGAGCTGCAAACGGTCAACTCCGAATTGCAGACGCGCGTAGATGCCCTGGCCCGCGCCAGTGACGACATGGAAAATCTGCTCAACAGCACCGACATTGCCACGCTGTTCCTCGATCGCTTCTTGCATGTGCGGCGCTTCACCACGCGCGCCGTCAATGTCATCAAGCTGATCCCCAGCGACATCGGCCGACCCGTTTCAGACCTCAGAACGGACTTGCGCGCCGATATCGCAGCCGATGCGGCCCAAGTGCTGCGCACCCTGATGTTCCAGGAAAAAGACGTTGAGGCCAGCGGCAATCGCTGGTTTCGCGTGCGCATCATGCCCTACCGCACCCAGGACAGCCGCATTGACGGCGTGGTCATCACCTTCACCGACATCAGCGAAGCCAAGCACCTGGAGGCGAGCTTGCGCGCTCAGGCCGCCAAGCGCTGAGGGCCTGGCCTGAGCGGCGCGACGCGCGCTGCGTCCTACAGGCATTTCATTCAAGACTGACAGGCCCGGGCCGGCGAGCCGGTTAAGTTAGATGCTTTCGGGTGTTCGGTTCAAAGGCGGTGAAGAAAGCGGTAAAGAAAGTGGTGATGAAGGCGCTGATGAAGGCGCGGATGAATCGCGGTCAGAGCCAGCTTCACTTAGCTTCGGTGCTGGCGCTGCGCCGAACTGTCGGCGCAGGTCTTTGAATCCCCGTGGGCTTCCATGAACGCCTGTGAACGCCCGTCCATGCGACGGCATTCGCCAACAGCGATCCGCTTTTTTATGCCTCTCACGCAGAACCGACCCCCAGCCATGACAGATCCCGCCGTTCAGCCCGAACCCTCCCCTTGCGCGCAGGTGCCCGCCGAAGGATCGCCCGAGCTCAAGCCGAAAATGGCGACTCCCGATGCTGATACAAGCTCGGCCGAGGCCAACGCCGGCACCAACGCAGGCCCCGCGCCGCGCTGGCCCTTCGCGGCCGGCAGTCAAAACCAGACTGACAAAGCCGTCAAGCTCAAGCCCTATGTGCCGCCCAAGCGGCGCGGCTTGAACCAATATTGAGCCGCGGGTGCTCGCCCAAGCCTGAAGCTCAATAACTTGGGGTGTTGCCGGCTGGCCCGCCGGCAATTGGTGAACGGCGATTCGTAAATGGCGATTCGTAAATGGCTTGAGGCAAAGGATGACCCAGGATGGCGGTGGTTCGAAAAATCAGAAAAGGCCTGCACGACGTGCTGGCCCATGAGCCGGCGATTCGCTTGTCGGGCGCGGTGGATGATGCTTTTCTGGGGCGCTTTCTGGAGCAGCTCAAGCCCTTGCGCGGCAGCGTGGGCCCGCTGATCTTCGAGCTCAGCACCAGCGGCGGCGATGCCGATGTGGCGCGCCGCGTGGCCGAGGAGATTCGGCTGTGTCAGGAAGTCGGCGGCATGGACTTGTACTTTGTCGGCAAGGCCATGGTGTATTCGGCCGGCGTGATGATCATGGCCGCGTTTCCGGTCCGCAAGCGCTACCTCAGCCGCGACACGGTGCTGCTGATTCATGAGTGGCAGATCGAAAAAGAGATCCGCTTCTCAGGCGCCTTGCGGGTGTGCACGGGCAGTGCCCATGACTTCCTGGCCGAGCTTGAGGTAGCCCGCAAACTGGAGAACCAGACTTTCACCGACCTGGTGCGGGGCACCCGCCTGAGCATGGAGCAGCTCTCGGCGCGACTGCTCAAGGCCGACTGGTACCTGCTCGCCGACGAAGCCGCTCAGCTCGAACTGGTCGCCGGACTGGTTTGATCGGCCTCCTCGGGGTCTGTTGCAAGCCGTGCCGACCACGGCCCCGGCATCAGGGACTGACGCACCGGCTCGGTGCGCGGGCCGCGCCGCGGGTCATCGCCCGCCAGCCGCAGCCAGTTGATCAAGCCGGCGCGCGCGGCCTTTTCAAACGAGTCATAGGGTTCGTCGGCAAAAGCCACGCGGCGGTCAAACGCCGGGGTCTCGCCGCTGCCCTCAAGCAGGGCCCAGTGAAACAGGCCTGGTCTTGGCTCGCTCACTGTCAGGGCGATGGGGCGCAGCGGTGTGGCCATGGGGCCTCCTTGGTCGAATGCCTGGATCAACCCGGCTGCGATGCGGGGCTTGGCGCGCTGCGGCTACAGCAGGTGAGTCTGGCGTGAAGTCGGCGTCAATCTGAGGTACCGGTAACCACGGGAAATGCGGGAACCATCAGAACTACGGGAAATACGAAAGACAGGAGTTCACTCTAGGCAGGCTGGATGAGGTGCTTTGTAGGACTGGCCGGACGGGCGCTGTCAGGCGTTTGAAAAGCGGACCGCCAAGCCCCCGCCCTTGAAGCGCCCGCCCAGCGGTCCCTGGACAGCCCCTGATCAGCTTGGCATGGCACTTGCATCTAGTCTTGTACACAAGAATGGATGCTTCAAATTGGTGCAATGCAAATGACTGCCGAACCGACCCCTGATTTCAATGCCGACGCAGGCCTGCTGCCAGCGAACGCACGCGCCTGGATATCCCGGGCCGCGCAGCCTTTGAAGGCCTCTGCCGCTGATGCGCCCGCTGCCGCGCCGCGCCCGTTGGCCGGCTTGTCCTTCGCCGTCAAAGACAACGTGGACGTTGCCGGCCTGGTCACCACGGCCGGCTGCCCGGGCTTTGCCTTTGAAGCCGCCGAAAGCGCGCAAGTGGTGCACAAGTTGCTCAAGGCCGGTGCGGCGCTGGTGGGCAAAACCAACCTCGACCAGTTCGCCTGCGGCCTCAACGGCACGCGCTCGCCCTATGGCGCTGTGCCCAATGCCTTCAACCCGGCTTATGTCTCTGGCGGCTCGAGTGCCGGCTCGGCGTCGGTGGTGGCCACAGGCGAAGTGGATTTTTCGCTGGGAACCGACACCGCTGGTTCGGGCCGCGTGCCCGCCGGCCTGAACAACATCGTCGGACTCAAGCCCTCGCGCGGCCTGATCAGCACGCGCGGCGTGCTGCCGGCGGCGCAAAGCGTTGACTGCGTGTCGATCTTCGCGCGCGACGTGGCCACCGCCGTGCAGGTGCTCGAAAGCGCCATGGGCCACGACCCGCTGGATGCTTATTCGCGTTCACTGACCCTGGCCAGCGAAGCCTTCCCGGCCCGCTTTCGTTTTGGCGTTCCAGACCAGCTGGAGTTTTATGGTGACGCCCAGGCCGAGGCCGCTTTTGCGCAGGCCGTGCAGCGCCTGCAAGCGCTGGGCGGCACCAGCGTTGCGCTGGACTTCGCGCCCTTCAAGCAGGCCGCGCAGCTGCTCTATGGCAGCGCGCTGGTGGCCGAGCGCTACGCCGCGATTCGCCCGTTTTTTGATGCCCACGAGGCCGAAGTGATCGAGCCCGTGCGCAGCATCATCGCCAGCGGCAAAAACTTCAGCGCCGCCGATTTGTGCGACGCGCAGACCCGGCTCAGGTTGCTCGGGCAGCGCGCCGACGCGCTGTGGCCCGGCATCGACCTGCTGGTGGTGCCGACCGCGCCCACGCACTACACGATTGCCGCCATGCAGGCCAACCCGGTCGAGCTCAACCGGCGCCTGGGCGAATACACCAACTTCGTCAACTTGCTCGACTACGCCGCTCTCTCGGTGCCCAGCGCGATACGCGCTGATGGCCTGCCTTTTGGCATCACCTTGATTGGCCGCTGCGGCAGCGACTGGCAACTGGCCGAACTCGGCCAGCGCTACCACCATGCCACCGGCCTGACCCAGGGCGCGACCGGCTGGCCGCTGCCCGCCGCGCAGCCGATTGCCGGCCTGCGGCCGCAAGCCAGCGCCGAAGGCCGCGTGCGCATCGCCGTGGTCGGTGCGCATTTGTCGGGCATGCCGCTCAACAGCCAGCTCACCGAGCGCGGCGCCACGCTGGTCGGGGCGGCCCGGACCGCGCCCGACTACCGCTTTTACGCGCTGCCCGGCACCACGCCGCCCAAGCC
>CAJAOB010000378.1 GCA_903941205.1 uncultured Burkholderiales bacterium
CGCCTTCTGCTGCTGACAGGGGCAAGTCAAAGACCGCGCGCTCGCCGCCCAGCGCCGAAGCTGGCGTGCCGTCGGTCAGGCGCAGTTGGGCGCCGTCGATGTCGAGGCCGGTCCAGCCGGCATCTGCATCCGTTTCAAAGCGGTGTCCGGCGCGCGTCAGTGCGCCTGCCAGGCGCTCGGCCACCGGGCCGCGTCCCATCACGCACAGTGATTGGGCTGGCGGCAGGGCGGCCGGCTCAAACGCTGGCAATGCCAGCTTTGGGGCGCCTTCGCTGTAATCAAAAAAGCCGCGGCCTGACTTGCGGCCCAGCAAGCCGCCATCGACCAGTTCGCGTTGCACCAGCGAGGGCGCAAAGCGCTTGTCATAAAAATTCGCCTCATAGACCGAGCGCGTGACCGAAAAATTGGTGTCGTGGCCGATCAGGTCCATGAGCTCGCACGGCCCCATGCGAAAACCGGCGCCGCGCAGGCAGGCGTCCAGCACCTCAGGCGTGGCGGCCTGCTCTTGCAGCAGTGCCAGGGTCTCGGCGTAATACGGGCGCGCAATGCGGTTGACGATGAAGCCCGGCGTTGATCGGGTGTGTACCGGAACCTTGTCCCAGCACTTGGCGAGCGCAAAGACCGCTGCGGCCACGGCCGGATCGGTCTGCAGGCCCGACACGACTTCCACCAGTTTCATCAGCGGCACCGGGTTGAAGAAGTGCATGCCGACGAGCCGGCCCGGGTGCTTCAGGCCGTTGGCGATGGCGGTCACGGAAATCGACGAGGTGTTGGTGGCCAGCATGCAATCGGCTGAAACCACCGCTTCGAGCTGCGCAAACAGGGCGCGCTTGGCGTCGAGCTGCTCGACGATGGCTTCGATCACGAGGCCGGCCGACGCCGCCTCCTGCAAATGCACTATCGGTTTGATTCGCGCCAGCGTCTGGGCCGCAGCGCCGGCGGCCAGCTTGCCTTTGGCAGTCAGCGCATCCAGCGTCTTGCCGAGTTGCAGCAGCGCTTGCGCCGCCGCGCCTTCGCGCAGGTCATGCAGCAGCACGGCGTGCCCGGCTTGAGCGGCCACCTGGGCGATGCCGGCACCCATGATGCCCGCCCCGATCACGAGAACGGTGGGTTTGTTGCCGGTCATGCTCCGGGTATCCAGGCTGCGGGGCGCTTGGCCATGAAGGCCGCAAAACCTTCCCGCGCTTCGTCAGTGCCGCGCACGCGGCTGATGGTCCGGGCGGTGAGTTCGCGCACTTCAGGGGTGATCGGACCCACCTCGAGCTGCGCAAACAAGGTCTTGATTTCGCGCTGTGCGTTCGGGCCGCCCACCAGCAGTTCTGAGGCGACTTTGTCAATCGCTGCGTCCAGGTTGTCCAGGCTCAGTACCTGCTGAACCAGGCCCATGGCCAGCGCTTCGGCCGCGTCGATGCGCGAGGTGGTCAGCGCCAGCCGGCGGGCCTGCCGCTTACCCACTGCGTTGATGACGTAAGGGCCGATCACCGCGGGCAGGATGCCGAACTTCGCTTCGCTCACGGCGAAGCTGGCGTTGTCAGCGGCCAACGCGATATCGCAGGCGCAGGCCAGGCCAAAGCCGCCGCCAAGCGCGGCGCCCTGCACCCGCGCCAGCGTGGGCTTGGGGCAGCTTTCAATGCGCGCGAGCATGGCCGCAAAACGCCGGGCGTCCTGCAAATTCCACTCGAGAGAGGCGCTGGAGGCACGCTGCATCCACTGCAAGTCGGCGCCGGCGCTGAAGTGCTTGCCTTCGCCGGCCAGCACGATGACGCGCACGGCATCGTCCGCTGCCAGGGCGGCAAACACGGTGTCCAGCTCGGCGATCATGGCTTCATCGAGCGCATTGAAAACGGCCGGCCGCGACATGGTGACTTGCACCACACCGGCAGCGCGTTTCGAGACCCGCAGCGTCGCGAGCGCAAGATCGAGCACCTTCATCAGTAGGTCTCCAGATGCAGGCGACCTTCTTTCTTGAGCGACGCGCCCAGCGTGTCCCAATCCAGACCCGCTTGGGTTGCCACGTCGCGCAGTGCCAACACGACGCCTTCTTCCATGCTCTTGAGACCGCAGACGTAAAAGCAGGTGTTGCTGTCGGCCAGCAGTGGCGCCAGGTCGGCAGCACGCTGGCGTATGGCGTCTTGCACATAGCGTTTGGGCTGGCCGGGCGTGCGTGAAAACGCGAAGTTGATGTCGATGAAATCCTTGGGCAGGTTTTGCAGCGGGCCGAAGTAGGGCAGTTCCTCCTGCGTTCGGGCGCCAAAAAACAGCATCAGCTTGCCGCCTTCGAACTTGCCCGAGGCGCGCAGCCGCCGCCGCCATTCGGTCATGCCGCGCATCGGCGCGCTGCCGGTGCCGGTGCAGATCATGATGATGTTGCTGCGCGGATGGTTCGGTATCAGAAAGCTCGCGCCAAAAGGTCCGATCACCTGGACCTTGTCGCCGACCTGCAAGTCGCACATGTAGTTGGAGCCGACGCCGCGCACCGGCTGTCCCTGATGGTCTTCGAGCACCCGCTTGATGGTCAGCGACAGGTTGTTGTAGCCGGGCCGCTCGCCGTTGCGCGGGCTGGCAATCGAATACTGGCGCGCGTGATGCGGTTTTCCCTTGGCGTCCAGGCCGGGCGGAATGATGCCAATCGACTGGCCTTCAAGCACGGGAAAGGGCATGCTGCCAAAGTCCAGCACGATATGGTGCGTGTCGTAATCGCTGCCGGCGGTGAGGCCGACCTCGGTGACCCGCACGTTGCCGCTGACCGTGGCGGTGATGGATTTCTCGACAGCCTTGGCGCCATAAAGGTTGGTGTAGGCGTGCGCGGCCGACCAGGGCGGCACCGTCGCGCCGTATTGCGCGCTGTTGAAGCTAGGCTCGGCAGCACTGCTGGCGCCTGGGGCTGCGGTGTCGCTGCTGACTTGCACGGTTTGGGCGGCCTCCGCGTCCACGCCGCTCTCGGCCAGTTGCTCGGGCGTGAGTTCGGGGGGCAACTCGTCCCACAGCAGTTGCTCGTCAGGCGTGTAGGCTTTGACGCGCGGCATATGGCGCCAGTTATCGATCGAACCGGTCGGGCAGGGCGGCACGCAGGCCATGCACAGGTTGCATTTGTCGGCGTCCACCACGTAGTTGCGCGAATCATGCGTGATCGCGCCCACCGGACAGATCGCTTCGCAGGTGTTGCAGCGGATGCAGATCTCCGGGTCGATCAGGTGCTGTTTGATAACGAGGGTGGCTGTCATGTCCATGATGTCTTTCAAGTGCTGAACGTCTTATGTGCGGCAGGGGGCGCGTGGCCCCCTGCTTCTTTTCTTAACGCAGTGGCGCTATCAGTTAAAGCGCACGTAGTCAAAGTCAACCGGCTGGCGGTTGATGCCCATGACGGGTGGCGCGATCCAGTTGGCGAACTTGCCTGGCTCGACCACGCGGCCCATCAGGCTGGCCACATAAGCGCGGTCTTGCAGCGACGGCAGCCATTCGCCGACTTGCGCTTTCCACTCAGGCTGGCTCAGCACGCGTCCGTCAGGCGACACCTTGATGCCGGACAAGGCGCCAATGTTGCGGTTGAAGGCCTTGTGCGGCACCTTCATGCGCGTCGGAATGCCGGCTTTTTCGAGCACCTTGTTCCAGCGATCTACGCCAGCGACCGAATCCTTGATGTAGTCGTCGCGCAGTACCTCGTTGAGTGCGTTGAGCATCGGCACTTCTTTTTCATGCAACTGGCCGTCGCGCGCTTCGAGCACTTTGTAGGTCTGGCCCTTGAGTACGTGGTCGTCAACGCGCTTGCCTTCTTCATAGCGGCCCTTGAGGCCCGAGCTGTAGAAGGTGGCGGCGTTGCTCGACTCGTCAGCGCCGAACAGGTCAATGGTCACGCTGAAGTGGAAATTGATGTAACGCTGGATGGTTGGCAGGTCGATCACGCCGGCCGCGCGCAGCTTGTTGACGTCGTCGGTCTTGAGCTCGTTCATCTTTTGCGCGGTGCGGCTGATCACACGGCTGATGCCGCTCTCGCCGACAAACATGTGGTGAGCCTCTTCGGTCAGCATGAACTTGGATGTGCGTGCCAGCGGGTCAAACGCGCTTTCGGCCAGCGCGCAGAGCTGGAACTTGCCGTCGCGGTCGGTGAAGTAGGTGAACATGAAAAAGCTCAGCCAGTCGGGCGTCTGCTCGTTGAAGGCGCCCAGAATGCGCGGGTTGTTTTCGTCACCGCTGCGGCGCTCGAGCAGGCCCTCGGCTTCGTCGCGGCCGTCGCGGCCAAAGTGCTTGTGCAGCAAATACACCATGGCCCACAGGTGGCGGCCTTCTTCGACGTTGATCTGGAACAGGTTGCGCAAGTCGTACATGCTGGGCGCGGTCAGGCCCAGGTGGCGTTGCTGCTCGACCGATGCGGGCTCGGTGTCGCCTTGCGTGACGATGATGCGGCGCAGGTTGGCGCGGTGTTCGCCGGGCACGTCCTGCCAGGCTTTTTCACCCTTGTGGTCGCCAAAGTGAATGTTGCGGTCAGCCTCGCCCGGGTTCAGGAAAATGCCCCAGCGGTAGTCGCGCATCTTGACGTGGCCGAACTGCGCCCAGCCCTGCGGGTCCACGCTGACGGCGGTGCGCAGGTAAACCTCGTTGTCGGTCGTGCCGACCGGGCCGACGTCGTCCCACCAGTTGATGAAGTTGGGCTGCCATTGCTCCAGCGCGCGCTGCAAGGTGCGGTCTTCGCTCAGGTTGACGTTGTTGGGGATTTTTTCGCTGTAGTTGATACCGGACATGGAAAGCTCCTACTGGGGTGGTTGACTTATGAACTGAACTTAACTGAACTGAATGAACGAAATGTCTTCTTCAAGGATGCGGCGGAACCGGCTTTGCCGGGCCGCTCGCATCGTCCCCCTGGGGGGAAGACGCGAAGCGGCGCAGGGGGGAGTTAAACCCTGTTCCAGTCGAACTGGGCTTTGTCGCCTTTGCCGTAAACCTTGAGCGCGCCTTTTTCACCGACGGCGTTGGGCCGCTGGAAGATCCAGTTTTGCCAGGCGGTCAGGCGGCCGAAGATTCGCGTGAACATGTTCTCGGGGCCGTTGAAGCGCAGGTTGGCCTCGAGCCCGGTCAGGGCGTCCGGCGACATGGCCACGCGCTCTTCGATGGCGATGCGGACTTCGTCAGCCCAGTCAATGTCGTCCGGGTTCGAGGTCACCAGACCGACTGCGAATGCGGCATCCGCGTTGAGTGGCTGGCCGGCTTTGGCGCGCACGGCGTCCAGCGCAGGCAGTTCGTCATAAAAGCGCCGGCCCAGGCGGCTTTGACCGGTGACCATCGGGAACAGGCCAAAGTTGGTGTCGCCGACCGTGATGGCCGGGGCCAGCGCCTCGTCGTCCGGCAGGGCCAGCATGTAGCTGCGGTCGCAGGCCAGCGCCAGCTCAAGGAAGGAGCCGGCAAAGCACGAGCCTGGTTCGATCAAGGCGAACAGGCTGCGCGAGGACACATCCAGGCGGCTGAAGGTACGGCGCAGCAGGCCGATGGTTTCACGCACCAGCCAGTGGTTTTGATGGGCCATCAGCACGGCGTCGCTGGCCAGCACTGCGGCGACATCGCCTTCGGTCTTGATCAGCCAGACACCGATGTCGAGCTCGTTGGTACGCAGTTGCAGGATGGCGTCTTCGAGTTCGCGGGCCATGGCCAGCGGGAACCAGTCGGCGCCCGCTTTTTCGATGGCAGCGATGTCCGCCGGTTGGGCACCGACCGGGCTCTTGATGGTCAAGGTGGCGGTGCGCTTGGCGCGGTCAATTTCAACGCTGACATGTTGGTAGCGCAAGGCGTCTGCCTCGACCGTCCGCTTGAGCGGCGTCAGGGTCACGCCCTTGCCATCCGCAGGGCGGTCGCTTTGGGCGGCCAGGGCCAGCGCGCGAGCCTGGACTTTTTCTGCAAACACGGCGGTCTTGGCAATGTCGTCGACCAGACGCCAGTCCTTGGCTTTTTGGCCGCGCACACCTTCGACGCTGGTGCAAAAAATATCAGCCAGGTCGTGGCGCACATGGCGCTTGTCGGTCACCCGGGTGAGGCCGCCGGTGCCGGGCAGCACGCCGAGCAAAGGCACCTCAGGCAGGCTGACGGCGCTCGAGCGGTCATCCACCAGAATGATTTCGTCACAGGCCAGGGCCAGCTCGTAGCCGCCGCCAGCGCAAGCCCCGTTCACGGCAGCCAGAAATTTCAAGCCGCTGTACTTGGAAGAGTCTTCCAGGCCGTTGCGGGTTTCGTTGGTGAATTTGCAGAAGTTGACTTTCCAGGCATGGCTGCTGACGCCGAGCATGAAGATGTTGGCGCCGGAGCAAAACACCTTGTCTTTGGCGCTGGTGACCACCACGGTGCGCACCTCCGGATGTTCAAAGCGGATGCGGCCCACGGCGTCGTTGAGCTCGATGTCAACGCCCAGGTCGTAGCTGTTGAGTTTGAGTTTGTAGCCCGGGCGCAGGCCGGCGCTTTCGTCAATGTCCACCGCCAGCGTGGCCACCGGGCCGTTGAAGCTGAGCTTGAGGTGTTTGTACTGGCTCGGGTCGGTCTGGTATTCGACGCGCGGTGCAACTGCTGTGTTCATGAAGATATCTCCGTCGTGCTGTGGTGGGTTGCAAAAAACTGCATCTTTAAAAATCTTGAGTAGGAATAATAATGCATATTAACGAACGTAGTCAAGCACTTTTTTGCATGTACGTCAAAAAAAATCAGGCAGGCAGCTTGAGCAAGTCCCGCACTTGGCTGCGCAGCAGCGCAAAAGTAGGCGCCAGCGGCTGAGCGCTGGTGTCCAGCGTGAGCTGGGCCTTGGAGTAAAAAGCCGCCCGACCAGCCAGAATCCCCTTGAGGTCTTCCATGGCTTCCTTGCTGGCGGCCATGGGGCGCGTGTCGCCTTGCGCCAGCACGCGACCCATATGGTCTGCCGGGTCAGCCTGCAGCCACACGGTGGTGCAGTGGCTGAGCAACTGGTTGAAGGTGGCCGGGTCCGACACCACGCCGCCCGGTGTGGCGATCACCGCCTCGGGGTAGATCTGGATGGTCTCTTCCATGGCACGGCGCTCATAGCGGCGATAGGCGTTTTGTCCGTACAAGGCCTGGATTTCGGCCACGCTGCAGCCGGCAAATTTCTCGATCTCCCGGCTCAGTTCGACGAAGGGAAAGCCCAGGTCTTCGGCCAGCATCTGCCCCAGCGACGACTTGCCGGCGCCGCGTAAACCAATCAGCGCCACCCGCGTGCTGACCGAGCCCGCCGCGCCCCCCGTGCCCAGCAGTTCGCCCAGGGCGATGCGCGCCCGGCGCAGGTCGGATTCATTGCGCTGCCCCAGCAGTTCCCTGATGAGCAGCCACTCGGGCGACGCCGTGGTGATGTCGCCGAGCAACTCGGCCAGCGAACATTGCAGCGCGCCGGCCACTTGCAGCAACACCAGGATGGAGGCGTTGCCTTCCCCGTATTCCAGGTTGGCCAAGTGCCGCTCGGAGACATCGGCCGCCAGGGAAACGGCTTTGCGCGTCATGCCGCGGCGGGCCCGCAGGTCGCGAACGCGATCGCCCAGCGCCACCAAAAACGGATTTTTGGCGCGATCCCCGCTTTTTTCGGCCGTGACCTGATCGGGTTCTTTTTCAGATTTGTGCAATATATTGCTTGACATGTTGCCTAATGCGCTTTATCGTTCATACGTGCATGATAATTCATGTCTTCGGGCCTGACAAGCAAAGCCTGACCTTTTAACTTCTGCGTGAATGGACGTTCTCACCGATGTCTCCCCTCGAATTTCGCGAGCAGATTGCTCAACTGACGACCCAACTGGCAGGCCGGCCGCTGGATGCCGACCTCGACCTTTGGCTTAACGCCGAGCACGGCCCTGGCAGCGTCACCTATTCCCGGCTGAAGGCTGCTTGTACCACTGGCGTGGCCGAAGGCTGGCTTTGCGACCGGGAAGGCGGCGGTTTGCGTTACGGCCGTATTTTCAAGCCAACCGACGACCTGCACGGCTTTTCCGTCGATGTTGTCGACATGTGCGATGTCGCAGGCCCGCATCACAGCCATCCGAACGGCGAGATTGATCTGGTCATGCCGCTGGACGCCGAGGCCTGCTTTGACGGCCGCCCGGCGGGCTGGCTGGTCTGCCCGCCCGGCAGCGCCCACAGCCCGACCGTCACCCGGGGCCGCGCCCTGGTGCTGTATTTGCTGCCGCAAGGCCGCATCGAATTCACCCGCTGAACGTCCAAACAAAACCACCCGACCGCCAAAGAAAACCGCATGACTGAACTACTTTCCAATTTTCTCGCCGGCCGCTGGCAAAACGGCAGCGGCGCCGGCACCGAACTCATCGACCCGGTGTTGGGTACGCCGCTCGTGCGCGTGGACGCTGGCGGGCTGGACCTGGCCGAAGCCTTTGCGTTTGCCCGCCAAGAGGGCGGCAGCGCCTTGCGCAAGCTGAGCTACCGCCAGCGCGGCGCCTTGCTGGCCGAGGTGGGCAAGGTCTTGCAGGCCGGGCGCGACGCTTACTACGAGATTGCCACAGCCAACAGCGGCACCGTGAAAAACGACACGGCGGTCGATATTGACGGCGCTTTCTTCACGCTGGGCAGCTACGCCAAAATGGGCGAGTCGCTGGGCGACCGGCATCACTTGCCGGACGGCGACAGCGCTCGCCTGGGCAAGGACCCGCTGTTTCAGTCGCAGCACATGCTCACACCGACCCGCGGCGTGGCGCTGTTCATCAACGCGTTCAATTTCCCGGCCTGGGGCTTGTGGGAAAAGGCGGCGCCGGCCTTGCTGTCAGGCGTGCCGGTGATCATCAAGCCGGCCACAGCCACCGCCTGGCTGACCCAGCGCATGGTGCAGGACGTGGTGAACGCCGGTGTGCTGCCCGCGGGCGCGCTGTCCGTCATCTGCGGCAGTTCGACCGGCCTGCTCGACCAGTTGCA
This sequence comes from uncultured Burkholderiales bacterium, assembly GCA_903941205.1. Taxonomy (GTDB): domain Bacteria; phylum Pseudomonadota; class Gammaproteobacteria; order Burkholderiales; family Burkholderiaceae_C; genus Polaromonas. The sequence continues at coordinate 8,902 of CAJAOB010000378.1, forward strand.
GCCTTTTGATGTGGTGTCTTTCACCGGCTCGGCCGAAACCGCTGGCGTGATTCGCTCGCACCCCGCCGTCACCCAGCGCTCGGTCCGCGTGAACATCGAGGCCGACAGCCTGAACTCGGCGCTGCTCTTGCCAGACGCCAGCACTGAAGCGCTGGAGCTGCTGGCCAAGGAAGTCGCCCGCGAAATGACCGTCAAGTCGGGGCAAAAATGCACGGCGATTCGGCGCGTGCTGGTGCCGCAGGCGCTCTACGCGCAGGCCGCTGAGGCCATCAGCGCCAGGCTGGCCAAAACAACAGTCGGCAATCCGCGCAACGAGGCTGTGCGCATGGGCGCGCTGATCAACCGCGCCCAGCTCAACACCGTGCTCGAAGGTCTGGCCCAACTCAAAACCGAGGCTGAAGTGCTGCACGACGGCGCGGCCCATGCGCTGGTCGATGCCGACCCGGCGCTTGCCTGCTGCCTGGGCCCGACCTTGCTCGGCCTGCGCACCGCCGAGGCCAGCGACGCCTCGCGCCACGTGCACGACACCGAGGTCTTCGGCCCCGTCGCCACGCTGCTGCCTTACCGCGACATCGAGCATGCGCTGGCGCTGGTCCGGCGTGGCCAGGGCTCGCTGGTCACCTCGCTGTACGGCAGTGACCCGGCGGCGCTGGCCCGCGTGGCGCTGGAGCTGGCTGACAGCCACGGCCGCGTCCACATCATTTCGCCCGATGTGGCGGCCCTGCACACCGGCCATGGCAACGTGATGCCGCAGTCCTTGCACGGCGGGCCGGGCCGGGCCGGCGGCGGTGAAGAACTGGGCGGCCTGCGAGCGCTCAATTTCTACCACCGCCGCAGCGCGCTGCAGGCCAGCACCGCCGTGCTGGCACAGCTGTTCCCCGTCAGCGCCTGAGCTGCAATCAAAAAACCGAGATACAGGAGACAACCATGCCCCCAACATTCGCAGGCGGCGCGCAGCCCGCCGCGCCCGGTCCGCGCTTTAACTTTGCGCAGCACCTGATCGATTGCAACCGCGGCCGCCCGGCCAAGATCGCCCTGATCGACGATGCCGGCCAGCTCAGTTACGGCGAGCTGGCCGAACGCATTCGCCGCGTCGCTGGGGGATTGCTGGCGCTGGGCCTGCGCCGCGAAGAGCGCGTGTTGCTACTCATGCACGACAGCAGCGACTGGGTGACGAGTTTCCTGGGCGCGATGTACGCCGGGCTGGTTCCGGTGGCGGTCAACACCTTGCTGACCGCCGACGACTACGCCTACATGCTGCAGCACAGCCGCTCGCAGGCGGCGCTGGTGTCTGACGCGCTGCTGCCCGTGCTGCGCCAGGCCATGGCGCAGGGCGGTCATGAAGTCGGCGCCGTGGTCGTGTCCCGGCCGGGCGCGGACCTGGCCGCAGGCGAAGAGTCGCTGGACGCCTTGATCGCCCGCAGCGCGCCGCTGGCGCAGCCCGCAGCCACCAGCCCGGACGATCCTGGTTTCTGGCTTTACTCGTCGGGTTCCACCGGCCGGCCCAAAGGCACGGCCCACACCCACGCCAACCCTTACTGGACGGCCGAGCTTTACGGCAAGCCCATTCTGGGTCTGCTGGAAAGCGATGTCTGCTTTTCAGCCGCCAAGCTGTTTTTTGCCTACGGTCTGGGCAACGGACTGAGCTTTCCCCTGAGCGTGGGCGCCACCGTGGTCCTGATGGCCGAGCGGCCCACGCCGGACGCCACCTTCAGGCGCTGGAAAGAGCAGCGGCCCACGGTCTTTTTTGGCGCCCCCACCGGCTTTGCGGGCATGCTGGCTTCGGCCAGCCTGCCGGCCAAAAAGGACGTCGCCCTGCGGCTCGTGTCCTCTGCCGGCGAGGCCCTGCCCGCGGATTTGGGGGAGCGCTTTACCGCGCACTTTGGCGTCGAGATCATTGACGGCATAGGCTCGACCGAAATGCTGCATATCTACCTGTCCAACGTTCCCGGTCAGGTGCGCTACGGAACCACCGGCTGGCCGGTGCCCGGCTACGAGGTCGAACTGCGCGGGGACGACGGCCTGAGCGTGCCGGACGGCGAGCCCGGCGACCTGTACGTGCGCGGCCCGAGTGCGGCTCTGATGTACTGGGGCAACCGCGATAAAACCCGCGAAACCTTTCAGGGCGCCTGGACCAAAAGCGGCGACAAGTATGTGCGCAACCCCGACGGCACCTACACCTATTCGGGGCGCAGCGACGACATGCTCAAGGTCAGCGGCATTTATGTCTCGCCCTTCGAAGTCGAAGCCACCCTGGTGCAGCACCCGGCGGTGCTCGAGGCGGCGGTGATCGGCATGACCGACAGCGACGGCCTGACCAAAACCAAGGCCTACGTCGTGCTCAAGCAAGGCTGCGCGGCCACAGCCGAGGAGCTCAAGGCCTTTGTCAAGGAGCGCCTGGCGCCCTACAAATACCCGCGCGCGATCGACTTCCTGCCCGAGCTGCCGAAAACCGCCACGGGCAAGATCCAGCGCTTCAAGCTGCGCGAGATGGACAAAGCTGCAGCATGAGCCAGGACCTTGCTGCGCGCACCCTGACGGCCGACATGGACTGGGCCGGGCGGCCTGTGCGCCTTGAATACCAGTGGCTGGAGGCCGCCACTGACGACGCGCCGCTCTTGGTGTTCCTGCACGAAGGCCTGGGTTCGCTGTCGATGTGGCGTGACTTTCCGCAAAAGCTGTGCGCTGCGCTGGCTTGCCGCGGTCTGGTGTATTCGCGTCCCGGCTATGGGCATTCGACACCGCGCGCCCCTGACGAAGTCTGGGGGCCGGACTTCATGCACCGCCAGGCGTATGAAGTCTTGCCGGCCTTGCTGGCCGCGCTGGGCGTGGACGCCGCCGCGAACCCACCCTGGCTGCTCGGGCACAGCGACGGCGGCTCGATTGCCTTGCTGTATGCCGCCCGTTTCCCGGACCGTGTCGCCGGCACTGTGGTGCTGGCGCCGCACATCATGGTCGAAGCGCTGTCGGTCAGCAGCATTGCGGCAACGCGCGCAGCCTACCTTGAAACCGATTTGCGCCAACGCCTGGCGCGCCACCATGCCGACCCGGATTCGGCTTTTTGGGGCTGGAACAAGATCTGGCTCGACCCGGCCTTTCGGTCCTGGTCGATTGAAGAGACCATCCGCACTATCAGTTGCCCCTTGCTGGCCGTGCAGGGCCTGGACGACGACTACGGAACCCTGGCCCAGATTCACGGCATCGCCCAGGTGCTGCCGCAAACCGAGTTGCTGGAGCTGGCCGACTGCGGCCATTCCCCGCACCGCGACCAGCCAGCGCAGCTGATCTCGCGCATCGAGCAATTTTTCAAGCATCAAGCTTTCTCATCTTTCCCGCAGCCCCTGCATTCACCCCGCCCCCACTAAAACCACCCCGAGGAGACAACATGAAACCAATCCCAATGACCCGCCGCCCGCTCGTGGCCGCGCTTGCCGCCATCAGCTTGCTGGCCAGCGCCGGCGCCGCGCTGGCACAAGCCCCCGCCAAGCTCAAAGTAGGCCTGATGCTGCCCTACACCGGCACCTTTGCCGCGCTGGGCATCGCCATCGAAAACGGCTTTCGCCTGTATGTGTCTGAAAATGGCGGCAAGCTCGCCGGCCGCGAGATCGAGTTCTTCAAGGTCGACGACGAGTCGGACCCGGCCAAGGCCACCGACAACGTCAACAAGCTGATCAAGCGGGACAACGTCGACGTGCTGATCGGCACTGTGCATTCGGGCGTGGCCATGGCCAAGGTCGCCAAAGACAGCGGAACCCTGCTGATCGTGCCGAACGCCGGCGCTGACGCCGTGACCGGCCCGATGTGCGCGGTGAATATCTTCCGCAGCTCGTTTTCAAACTGGCAACCCGGCTACGCCATGGGCGAAGTGGTGGCCAAGAAGGGCCATAAAAAGGTCGTCACCATCACCTGGAAATACGCAGCCGGCGACGAGTCGGTGCGCGGCTTCAAGGAGGCTTTTGAAAAAGGCGGCGGCAAGGTCGTCAAGGAACTCAGCCTGCCTTTCCCGAACGTCGAGTTTCAATCCTTGCTGACCGAGATTGCCGCCAGCAAGCCTGACGCGGTTTACACCTTTTTCGCCGGCGGCGGCGCGGTCAAATTCGTCAAGGACTACGCCGCCGCGGGCCTGAAGAAAAGCATTCCGCTGTACGGCGCTGGTTTCCTCACCGACGGCACGCTTGATGCCCAGGGCGCCGATGCAGAAGGTTTGCTGACCACGCTGCATTACGCCGACAGCCTGGGAACACCGCGCGACAACGCCTTTCGCCTGAGCTACGCCAAAACCTTCAAGCTGCAACCCGATGTGTATGCGGTGCAGGGCTATGACGCCGGTCAAATGCTGGGCATCGGCCTGGGCGCTGTCAAAGGCGACCTGAGCAAGAAGGCCGAGTTTGCGGCTGCCCTGCAAAAGGCCAAGATCAACAGCCCGCGCGGCCCCTTCAGCATCTCCAAATCGAACAACCCGGTGCAGGACATTTACCTGCGTCAGGTGACCGGCAAGGAGAACAAGCTGATTGGCATCGCCAGCAAAGGCTTGTCAGACCCCGGCCGTGGCTGCCGCCTTTGATCTGCTGCTTCGCACCCGACCATCTGTTTAACCAGCTCGCCCGCTGATCGCCGCCCAGCGATCGGTCTGGCGCTGCTCTGCCCAAAGGGTTTCGCATGGACTTGTCCATCTTTCTGATCCAGAGCCTGAACGCGCTGCAATATGGCTTGCTGCTGTTTCTGGTCGCCTCGGGCCTGACGCTGATCTTCGGGATCATGGGCGTCATCAACCTGGCGCACGGCAGCTTCTACATGATCGGCGCTTACATGGCCTACGCGCTGGCGCCGCTGGTGGCGCTGACCTTTGGCGGCGGCTTTTTTGCCACGCTCTTCGTTGGGCTGGTGCTGGCGGTGGTGTTGGGCTACTTTCTCGAATGGGTGTTCTTCAGCTTTTTGTACAGCCGGGAACACCTGCAGCAAGTGCTCATGACCTATGGCCTGATTTTGGTCTTTGAAGAGTTGCGCAGCATGCTGGTCGGCGACGATGTGCATGGCGTCGATGTGCCGCCCTTGCTGGCGGGCACGCTGGCCCTGGGCGACGTGATGACCTACCCGGTCTATCGGCTCTTTGTGTCGGCGGTCTGTCTGGTGCTGGCGCTGGGCATGTACCTGGTGCTCACGCGCACGCGGCTGGGCATGATGGTGCGCGCCGGCAGTACCAACCGCGAGATGGTCCAGTCGCTGGGCATCGACATCAAGTTTCTCTACCGCGTGGTGTTTGCCGCCGGTGTTGCCATTGCGGTGCTGGCCGGCATGGTGGCCGCCCCGGTGTCCTCGGTTTACCCGGGCATGGGCAACAGCGTGCTGATCATCTGCTTTGTGGTGGTGGTCATAGGCGGCATCGGCTCCATCCGCGGTGCGCTGCTGGCTTCTTTGCTGATCGGTGTGGTCGATACCTTTGGCAAGGTGCTGCTGCCGGAGGCTGCCGGTGTGCTGGTGTATGTGCTGATGGCCCTGATCCTGCTGTGGAAGCCGGACGGACTCTTCAAGGCGGGCTGAACCATGTTCAATTCAAGAAATCTGTTTGCCCTCGCGTCTTTTGCGGCGCTGGCGCTTTATCCGCTGGCCAGTGGCAGCTACGGCATTGACCTGGTCACCAAGATCATGATCTTCGCGGTCTTTGCCCTCAGCCTCGAGCTGCTGGTCGGCACCACCGGCCTGGTGTGTTTTGGTCACGCCGCCTTCTTTGGCATAGGCGCTTACGCCGCAGTGCTACTTTCATCGCAGACCGAGGCGTCTTCGCTGGCCTGGCTGCTGCCGGCCAGCGTGGCGGCCGCCAGCGCTTACGCCTTGCTGGTGGGCGCGCTGTCGCTGCGCACCAAGGGTGTTTACTTCATCATGGTCACGCTGGCTTTTGCCCAGATGGCCTACTACGTGGTGCATGACACGCCGCTGGGCGGCGGCACAGACGGCATTTACCTGCTGATCAAGCCGGTGCTGGGCAGCCTGCTCGACCTGGACAACGCGCGGGTTCTGTACGCCTTCACGCTGGCGACGCTGGTCCTGGTCTTCAGCTTTTTGGCCGTGCTGCTGCGCTCGCGCTTTGGCAGGGCGCTCGCCGGCATTCGCGTCAACGAGCAGCGCATGCGGGCCACGGGCTTTTCGACCTATCCCTACAAACTGGCGGCCTTTGTGATCTCGGGCGGCATTGCCGGCCTGGCCGGATTCCTGTTCGCCATCAAGGACGGTTACGTCAACCCCGAGATGATGAGCTGGCACCTGTCTGGCGCTGTGCTGATCATGATCATCCTCGGCGGCCTGGGCGACTTGCGCGGGGCGCTGATAGGCGCTTTTGCCTTTGCGCTGTTGCAGGAATTTTTCAAGTCTGAAGCGATTTTTGGCGCCTTCGCCAAACACTGGAACATGGGCCTGGGCCTGACCATCATTGCCAGCGTGGTCTTGTTGCCGCGCGGTCTGGTCGGCTTGCCCGAACAAATCAAGGCGCGGCTGACCGGCCGCCGTGGTGGCGAAGGAGTGCGCAATGAAGCCGTCTGAAACCCTGCACCGGACTGCTGCCGTGCCGGGCGCGGGCGGGCCGGATGTCTTGCTGCGCGGGCAGAACATCAGCCGCCGCTGGGGCGGCCTGCTGGCGCTTGACAAGGTCTCGCTGGCGCTGGCGCGCGGCAGCGTGCATGCGGTCATTGGCACCAACGGGGCCGGCAAGTCCACCTTGATCAATATTTTGTCCGGCGAGATCGAGCCCTCGGGTGGCCGGGTCGAGCTGATGGGGCAGGATGTGACCGGCTGGACCCAGCCACGCCGCGCCCGCGCCGGGCTGGGCCGCAGCTACCAGCGCAACACGATTTACCCGAGCTTTTCAGTGCTTGAAAACTGCCGGCTGGCAGCGCAAGCGTCGACCCAAAAGCCATGGCTGTTCTGGCAGGAAGCCCAGCGCTGCGAGGCCAGCTTGCAGGCCGCGCGGGAAGCCGCCGGGCGCAGTGGTCTGGCACCCTTGCTGGACCGCACCGCCGGACTGCTCTCGCACGGCCAGAAGCGCCAGCTTGAAATCGCCATGTGCCTGGCCACCGCGCCCGATGTGCTGCTGCTCGACGAGCCGCTGGCGGGCATGGGCGCCGAAGAAACCGAACGCATGCTGGCTCTGCTGGCCGAACTCCGGCCAGGCCACGCGATCTTGCTGGTTGAACACGACATGGACGCGATCTTTCGCATCGCCGACTGCATCACCGTGATGGTCAACGGCTGCGTGATTGCGACAGACACCCCGCAGGCCGTGCGCAGCAATCCGCTGGTGCAGGCGGCCTATCTCGGAGAGGAGCATTGACATGAACCACACGCACGCCGCGGCCGGGTCTGCGGCCATTTCCCCGGCCGCGGCCGATTTGTTGCTCGACGCGCATGCGCTGCATGCCTGGTACGGCTCCAGCCATGTGCTGCATGGCATTGACCTGCACATCGCTCGCGGCGAGACCATCGGCTTGCTGGGGCGCAATGGCATGGGAAAAAGCACGCTGATCCGCACCTTGCTGGGCCACGTGACCGAGCGCGACGGCCAGCTGGCTTTTTTTGGCAAGGACTGCTCGCGCGCCAGGCCCCATGAAGTGGCGCGGCTGGGCGTGGCCTATGTGCCCGAGGGCCGCGGCGTGTTCCCCAACCTGACGGTGCGCGAGAACCTGCTGATGGCCGCGCGGCGCGGCCGCGACGGGCGCCATGACTGGTCGCTCGAGCGGGTGCTGCAAACCTTCCCGCGCTTGCAGGAAAGAATCGGCAACCTTGGCGGCCAGCTTTCCGGTGGCGAGCAGCAGATGCTGTCGATTGGCCGCGCGCTGATGCAGCATCCCGAACTCATCATCCTTGACGAGGCGACCGAAGGCCTGGCGCCGCTGATCGTGGCCGACATCTGGCGCGTGATCGGCCAGATCCGCGCCAGCGGCATCGCCACCTTGATCGTTGACCGCGATTACCGCAAGGTGCTGGCCCATTGCGAGCGCGCCCTGGTGCTGCAAAAAGGCCTGGTGGTGTTGCAGGGCGCTGCCCCTGCGGTGTCGGC
>CAJAOB010000379.1 GCA_903941205.1 uncultured Burkholderiales bacterium
TCGAAATTCCAGGCACAGGCGGTCGGCTGGCGGTCACGGCTCGCGCATTTCAGGGGATTAGCGACATTGTAAGGACAGCTGACTTTGGGGGCAGCTACCGCCATCTGCGCACTTTGCTCGGCCTGGCGGCGCTGTTCGGCCAGTAGTTCCCGCTCGGCTTGCAGGACTTCCTTGCGGGCCCGGGCGGCCTCAGCTTCGGCCAGCAAACGCTCACGCTCAGTCTCGGCCAACAGGCGCTCACGTTCGGCCTCGGCGGCAAACTGCGCATCGGCAGCGGCGATGCCGGCATCCTCGGCGGCGGCCATGGCCGCTTCATCAAAGACTTCGCCATCGACGGCGGGCTCGCCCAATGCATCCGCTGCTGGCACTTCGGCTGTGGCGTCCACGGCATCGTCAATGAATTCGAATGGGCACTGGGCCTCGACAATCTGGCGCACCGTGCTCTCATCCAGACGATTGGCGTCGAAAAGATAGGTGAAGCGATCACTTGGTTTGAAGTCCTTCACCAAGGCGTTTACCTCCCGGGTTTTAGCAATCAGCGCGGGGGATTTCCGCGCGTTCTCGGAAAGCAACACCAGCGCTGCGGCAATCGCGGCATCGCGCTCGGCACCAACCAGCGTGGCCGGCATCGGTGGCAAGGCTTGCTTGATTCGGCAAACTTCGGACTTGACTTCGCCGTTCAGACGATCGGCATCCTTGGTTTTGTTGCCACAGCCGGCAACCAGGAATACGGACAGCAGAGCCAGAGATTTCAGAGCAGTCATCAGGGCTTCTCCCATTAAGATTTCGGACGCAGATGTTCTTCGATGCGGTAAATCGCCGGAATGACCATCAGGATGAAGATCAGCAGGATGGTGCCGATGATGACCACAATTGAGCCGCCGAGCAGATACATGCGCTGCATGGCGCCTGCGGCTTCTTCGGCATCATGGCGTGATATGACGTCCAGGATATTCTCGCCGCAGAAGAATTCGCGGTTGAGGTCCGGGTTCTTGATGGAGGCCTCGGCGAAGTCATAGAAATATTTCTCGACGAAACTGAAATAGTTGGAGCGGGAAGAGGCCGAAAGTCCGTTACCGACCAATATATTGTAAGTGCCCGTCGGGTCCGGACACTGGGCGGCCCTGATCGCCGCCTGCAGGTCCTTGCCGTATTCGGTCTCGACCGGGAGTCGCTCGTTAGTGCCCTTGAAGGTATCGGCCGCTTCCTCGCCGGCGTAACCGTTGTCCATATTGGCGGCTTTGGCGAAGGACTCCTCGAAACTTTCGTAATCCGTCCCGCCGGAGAACAGCGTCGAGGAGAACATGACAATGCCACCGACAAGGGCAACCAGCAGCACGAATGCCATGACCACCGAAACCACCTTGCTAACACTGAAGCTGATATTCAATATCTTGTTGATTGACATGATTTTTGTCCTGGAAAATTACCGGATAATCAACGGTAGGCACCATCGATGTACATGAGAGTAAGCGAAAACCCGCAGATTCCGCAATGGCCTCCCGCGCAAATACGCGGGAACAGAAATATTTTACAATTTCGCCACTGTTCGCCTTGGCCTGACCGTACAGCTCGGGGTCGAGAAAATTCTCTTATTTTACATTCTGCCGTCAGTGCCTATTTGTAGTCATCCCGCAGTAAGCGACTCCGGAAAGCCGATTTCCACAGGAAGCCAAGGGCGCTCTGGATCTTTTACGCCCAGTAGCTTGGCTTTATTACTGCCCCAACAATAGACTTTTTCAGATTCGCTCAAGGCGCACATGCCCCACTCGTTGCTGGCCAGCTCGACGATGGGCTCTTCAAACACCACCGGCATCGGAACCGGAACATTCGGGTAAATGGCGGGGTCCTGCCCGGCCGAGCCGTGTTCGTTGTAACCCCAGCAGTAAACCCGGCCCGAGGCATTCAACGCGCAGGTATGCGACGCGCTACTGAGCTGGACGATGTTTTCAAGACCGGGCACGCGTCCGGGGCGCAGGCGCATGGCGTCCTTGGCGGGATTGCGCAGACCATCGCCGAGCTGGTTTTGGTTGTTCGTCCCCCAGCAATACACGCGCTTACTAATGGCAATGGCGCAGGTCTGCAGATAGCCCGGCGTGATCGTGCTCAGTTTTTCGGGAAGGGCTGAGACACGCACCGGACGCATGCGGTCGGTGACGGTGCCGTCGCCCAGCGCACCCATGGCATTGAAACCCCAGCAATAAGCTGCTCCCGACGCACCGACGGCACAGGCATGATGCACTCCGAAACCCAGATGAACCGCAGGCTCGGGAAGCGACATCGGCATCGGACGATTGGTGGTCCTGAACACACGGACACGTTGTCGGCTGTTACTGCGGCCAGTCGCCCCCCAACAGAATACTTGGCCGCCGGCATCCAGAGCACAGATTCCATCATAGCCGGAGGCTATGCCAACGATACCCGATAATCCGGCAACCGTTGAGGGTTTGATCGTAGGCTGTATCATCAGGCCACCATCACCCAGGACACCCATGACCGGATCACCCCAGCAGAGGACCTGACCGGTAAGAGTCAGTGCGCAACTATGGTCGGCACCGCCCTCCAGCATGGTGAATGCCTGGCGGAAGCGGACCGGCTGCGGAACCGCCTGCAGTGTGAAGCGCGCGTTGCCGAGCTGTCCTTTCTGATTATTTCCCCAACACCAGAACATTCCCGCCTTATCGCGGTGGCACATGTGGTTTTCGCCCGAATTGAGCCTCTGGAATGTGCTAATCAAAACCTGGCCCGTTATCGGTACCGATATGTTACCGGTCTTGTCATTACGCTGGGCGTCCAGCAGTATCGCGCTGATTGCCGCAAAACACACAGCACCTAGCAGGAGATTGCGCTTCATTGCTTTGGTATCCGCAGCAGGAATCCGATTTTCTTGAATGTCGGTTTCCGCCCATGCCGCAGCATGCCCTCTAAATATCGAGCCTTCTGCACCAGACCGTCCAGGCCGGTTGAACCTTTTTTGTTGAAATCGAAATTACGTTCGATGTCGTTATCAGAAATGGAGCCGATGATGAAAATATGGCCGGCTGTCGTCCGCAGGCGCAGATTGATCCTGCATTGCGTGGCA
>CAJAOB010000380.1 GCA_903941205.1 uncultured Burkholderiales bacterium
AGGAGATCCTGCTGCGGCCCGGCTTGACGGCCAGCGTCGAGATCAAGGCGCTGGAGCGCACCGTGCTGAGCTACCTCACCAAACCTCTGACCAAGACCTTCAGCCAGTCGTTTGGCGAGCGCTAGGAGGCGCTTGGCAGCGCAGCACCTGATGCGGCGCCCACTACTGCACCTGACACGGCGCTTGATGACGCTGAAGTCGGCGCCGCAGCGGGCGCCGTATCTGACTCAGTCTCTGACGCAGGCTCTGGCGCCGCGATCACCGCCGGCTGTGACGCCGGCGTCATCGCCAAGGCCAAGCTCTTAAAACCGCACCTGGTCAGCGCCCTTGAGCGCCAGCATTTGCCGCGCTTCTGCCGGCGTGGCCACTTCAAGGCCCAGCGCTTCGATGATCTGGCGCACCTGGCGAACCTGCTCTGCATTGCTTTTGGCCAGTGTGCCCTTGCCCAGCCACAGGCTGTCTTCAAGCCCGACCCGCACGTTGCCGCCCATGGCAGCGCTCATGGCGGCAATGCGCAGCTGGTGTTTGCCCGCGCCGAGCACCGACCATTGGTAGTCCTTGCCAAACAGCCGGTCGGCCGTGCGGCGCATGTGTTGAACGTCTTCCGGGTGAACACCGATACCGCCCAGAATGCCGAACACCGATTGCACGAACAGCGGCCCTTTCACCAGGCCGCGGTCCCTGAAATGGGCCAGGTTGTAAAGATGGCCGATGTCGTAGCACTCGAATTCAAAGCGGGTGTTGTTTTCGGCGCAGGCGGCCAGGGCGTATTCAATGTCCTTGAAGGTGTTGCGAAAAATCAGGTCGCGGCTGCCTTCGAGCGCCTCGCGCTCCCAGGCGTGCTTGAACTCGGTGAAGCGCTCGAGCATGGGAAACAGCGCGAAGTTGAAAGAGCCCATGTTCAGCGAGGCGACTTCGGGCGCAAAGCGCATCGAGGGCTGGATGCGCTCGTCGATCTTCATGTAAGGCGAGCCGCCACTGGTGAGGTTCAGGACCGCGTCGGTCCGGGCCTTGATTTGCGGCAGGAACTTGGCAAAAGCCTCGGGGCTCTGGTCGGGCTTGCCGGTCACCGGGTCTCTGGCGTGCAAGTGAATGATGGCGGCGCCGGCTTCGGCTGCACCGACCGAGGCTTCGATGATTTCTTCAGGTGTCACCGGTAAATAAGGCGACATGGAGGGGGTGTGGATCGCGCCTGTGACTGCGCAGGTGATGATGACTTTAGGCATGGGTGGCATGGGCTTTCGTGGCAGGGTGGTTTCGGCGCAACGGGACATCGTACAAGCGCGGCAGGCTTTGCCCAGCGTGACAAGCCGAGGGGCGACGCGATGGGCTTACGGCCCAGCTTTCGCAAGCGCCGAAGTTATGCCCGCGGACTGTGCCCCAGGCTGTGGATAAGTGGCTGAACAAGTCCGCAAGCCGTTGCCCTAGCTGGGTTTGCAGGCACTGCCCAACAATTAAGCAGTCGAGCCTGTCTGGCGCGGCCTTTGTCAGCGATTGTGTTCAGCCGAAACAGGACGTGTCTCGCCGGTCTCGGTGAGCGTGCGGGTGGCCTGCAAGGAGGCGTAGGTCCAGAAAATCTTCATCGGCTCGGTTTGCGACAGATTGCGGAACCGGTGCGACACGTTGGGCGGGATCCAGGTGGTGTCTTGCGGCTTGAGCGCCACCGCCTCCTGGCCTTGCATGTCCATCATGGCGTGGCCTTCGAGCAGCATCACGCTTTCTTCGCAGTTGTGGCTGTGAAAGGGAATGGCGACGCCGGGTCCGAACTCGGTGATGCCATTGATAAATCCGGTCGCGCCCAGCGCGGGCGAGACCAGCGGCGTGGTGCGCGCGCCGCCGCCGCGGTCGTAGCTTTTGAGCTCGTTCGGGCGCAGCACCGTGGGGCGCGGGGTGGTGGCTGTGGTCGCGTTGTTGGTGGCGTTGGTGGCGGTGCTTGACATGGAGGGCTTCCTTTGCGGTGTTTTTCGGGAGGCGGAAGTTGCGGCAGCAAGCCGTTGCCGGATCAGTCGGCCTTGATGCCGTTGTCCTGAATCAGCTTGCCGTACATGGCGAACTGCTCTTTGGTAGCGGCGCCCAGCTCTTGCGCGGTGGAGCCGCGCAGCGTGACGCCCAGGGCGACCAGCTTGTCGCGGGTTTCCGGGTCGGCCAGGGCCTTGCGCATTTCACTGTTCAGGCGCTCGACGATGTCTTTGGGCGTGCCGGCCGGCACCACCATGGCAAACCAGGAGTTAAAAAAGAAGTTCTTTAAACCCGACTCGTCGACGGTCGGTACATTGGGGTATTGGGCCAGCCGCTTGCTGCTGGAAACCGCCAGCAGCCGCACCTTGTTGGCTTGCAGCAGCGCCGTCACCGTGCCCAGGCCCTGAAATGCAGCATCGACTTCGCCCGCGGCCACGGCCACTGCGGCGGGTGTGGCGCCTTTGTACGGAACATGCACCGCATTGATGCCGGCGCGCGAGGCAAACAAGGCCATCGCCAGATGCTGCGGACTGCCGCTGCCGCCCGAGCTGTAGTTCAGCTTGCCCGGCGCGGCCTTGCCGGCGGCAATGAAGTCGGCGACGCTCTTGTAGGGCGAATCGACCTTGACGACCAGACCCCACTCGATGGTGGCGGCCAGCGAGAGCGGGTCAAAGTCGGTCAGCGCATTCCAGGGTGCACGCGGGTAGATGTGCGGCAGCATGGTCAACACGCTGTCATTGAAGCCGCCCAGGGTGTAACCGTCTGGCGCTGCCTTGGCCACGCGGTCAGCGCCTATCAGCCCGGCCGAGCCGGCGATGTTCTCGATCACGACACTCTGCCCCAGACCTTGCGACATTTTCTGCATCAGCACCCGCGCGGCGTTGTCGACCGCGCTGCCGGCCGCCAGCGGAATGATCATCTTGATCGGCTTGTTCGGGTAGCTGCCCTGAGCTTGCGCGCCGGCGGCGAGGGCCAGCAGGGCGCCTGCGGTCATCAGCCGCGAAGCAAGGCGGGAAAAAAGGCTGGTCCGGGGTGTTGTCATCAAAAATCTCCTGGTTTTCATTGGGCGCTCAAGTTCGACTGGCTTCGGCGTGTGGCTTGGTTTTTGTCCAAATTCCCGGTTTCCGGCACCGGTTTTCAGCCTGGGTTTGCGCTGGTCATTCGGCGCCGATCTCCTGACGCAGGTTTACTGGTGCAGGCCCTTGCCGATACCTTGTCGCTATTTGGGGGCTCCAGGCTCAACGCATGCAAGAAGGGTCGTACCACTTTGGCCGGCGGGCTCAGGGTTGAGGGTAATCGAGGATTCTAAAAAGCCCACTTTCTGGCGTCCAATGCTGAATTCGTCGCTGCTCATATCAGTTTGCTATTGGGAAGCTGATTTTTGCAAGCTGATATTGGCAAGCGCCAGCCCTTCGTGAAAGATTTTCTGTGAACCTGCGTGCCTTGCGCTATTTCGTTGCCATCGCCGACGCCGGCAGCCTGACGGCGGCGGCGGCGGCCATCTCGATTGCCCAGCCGGCCCTGACCCGTCAGTTGCGCGAGCTTGAAGCCGATCTGGGCGTGCAGCTCTTGCAGCGCACGCCGCGCGGCGTTTTGCTCACGCAGGCCGGCGTGACGCTTTACGAGTCGGCTCAGCGCATGCTCGCCGAGGCGGCGCGCGTGCGCCAGCATCTGGCCCGGCGGCAAGACAGCAGTGTGGCCACCGTGGTGCTGGGCGCCTCACCGACCCTGGCGCGGGTGCTGCTGCCCAATTTGTTTGAAAGCTGTCAGCGCTCGCTGGCCGGCGTCAAGCTGCGTGCCCGCGAGGCCTTCACGCCTGCGCTGCTCGACTGGCTTGAGCGCGGCATGGTCGACATGGCCATCGTCACCAACCCTGAAGCCGGGCGCGCGCTGACCTTGCACCCGCTGCTTGGCGAGCCACTGGCGCTGGTCTCGCACGAGTCCCTGAAGCTCGAACCGGTGATCTCGGTCAGCCAGCTGGCCCGTATTCCGCTGCTGATGACCAGTTTGCACCGCTCGATTGTGGAAAGGCAGTTGTTGCCGGTGGGTGGCCAGCTCAATGTTCAGGCCGAAATCGACTCGGTCGATTCGATTCGCGAGCTGGTCTTGCAGGGCCGATGGGCCACCATCATGCCGGTGTCGGTGTTCAAGGAGCCGCGCGCGGTCAACACCATCCAGATGTCGGAAATCTCGGGGGTTCAGCTCAATCGCCTGCTGGTGCTGGCCACCCGGGTCGAGCGCCAGAACAGCAGCGCCCAGCATGTGGTGCGCGAGATGATCGAGTCAGAGTTCGGCCGGCTGGCGCGGCAGGGGGTTTTCAGCTTCCCGGGCAGCACGCTCGACGGTGAAGCGGCTAATCAGGCTTTCGCCTAGCTTCCCCGCGGCGCCGGGCTGGCCTTTAAAAAGGCGCGTCGCGTCCCGCAGCCGCTGTTGCGGCAGCATTGCCCGGCTCGATTTCGCTAATTTCACCGCCCAGGGCCTCCAGCAAATCGGGCAGCAGGGCCGACAACTCGCCGGTCAGGATGGCTGCATCGGTATCAAAGCCGTCATCATCCTTGCCGCCTTCTTGCACGCCGTCCAGCACCACGTCGAGCAGTTTGAGCTTTTTGACCTGCGCCGTGTCCGTCAAGACGAAAGAAACGCGGTCGTTCCAGGTCATGGCCAGTTGCGTGGGCACCTTGCCGCTGGCGATGTGCTGCGCGACTTCGTCGATTTCCAGCGTGTGGCGGGCATAGCGCACCGTGGACTTCTGGTCGTCCGGGGTTTTCAGTTCGCAGTCGCGGTCGACCGTGAAGCCCAGCGGTGCCTCCTGGCTGGAGAGCCAGTGCGACATGGACGCGGCCGCAGACATATGGGTTTGCACTGGCTTGACGCCGATGCCTGGCCGCGAGCCGGGAATCTCGCTCAGGGCCTCGACCAGAAAAGTCACCACTTTGTCGGCGCCCGACAGGCTGCCGGTGTCCACTACCAGAAAGCGCCGGACCGGGTCCAGCCACAGCAGGGTGCTGGAGCGTTTGGTGAAGGCGCGCGGCAGCAGCTCAAAAATCACTTCTTCCTTGAACTCTTTCTTGATCTTGGCGCCCACGCGCTCTTGCCCGGTTTCCTGTTTGTACTTTTCAATGCGCTCTTCGACAGCGGCTTTCACGGCCGAAGCCGGTACCGGCCGGCGCTCGGTGGACAGCTTGAAGATCAGCTGCCCGCCAACACTCTCGACCAGCGCCACGCTTTTGTTGCCGCGCGGGGCGGTCCAGCCGTTGGTTTCGGGTTCGGTGGCACCGCAAGGCACGAAGCGCGCCGCTTGCAGCGCTTCTTCGAGCGCGTCCAGCGGCGGCAAAACAAAGTCTTTGTCAATGCGGAAAAAAGAGGCGGTTTTGAACATGCGATCAGGAGGTAAAAAATGGAGTAATTAAGAAAGAAGAAATTGAAAAGGCATGAAAAAACGCTTCAGAGCCTTGTGGCCTCTAGCGGACCATTAGCGGGCCATTAGCGGACCATTCGGGCCCTTAGCGGCCTGGCCCCTGTTTCCTGCCGTCGCGCTGGAGGCTGCGGCCATTGCCGCCTGCCTTCTGGCCTTTGCCTCGCGGCGAAAAAGCCGCCGATCAGCCCCTTCGCTGGTCCGCCGGCCGGGCTGGCGGGCCGCGGTGCCGGCCTTGGCGAGGCTCAGGCGATGTCGATCACGTGGGTGCCGTAGCGGCCCTGGCGCCGGTCGTCAAAGTAGCGCTCCAGCGTTTCCTTGACCGTGCGAAATGCAATCTCGTCCCAGGGAATCTGATCTTCGGTGAACAGCCGGGCTTCGATGGTTTCATGGCCCGGGTTGAAAACCGGGCTGAGGAGGCGGGCGCGGTAAAAGAAATGCACCTGACCGACGCGCGCCACGTTCATGACCGAAAAAAGCGCCTGCATTTCAAACTCGGCGCCGGCTTCCTCGTCTGTTTCGCGGGCCGCCCCTTCGGCGGTGGTTTCGCCCAGCTCCATGAAACCGGCCGGCAGCGTCCATTTACCCCAGCGCGGTTCGATATTGCGCTTGCACAGCAGCACTTGGTCACCGCTTTCACCCCAAACCGGCACGGTGCCGACCACGTTGAGCGGGTTTTCGTAGTGAACCGTGTGGCAGCCCGTGCAGACGGCGCGCTCGCGGGTGTCGCCGTCCCCCGGCAGACGGTAAACAACCGCAGTGCCGCATTCACGGCAGTGTTTCAGGGGGGGTCTTTTCATGATTTCAGTGTAGCGGCTTTGGCTCTGCCGCCACGGTTCCGAGCGCGCATCAGGCCGTCGCGACACAAATGAAAATGCCGGGCGAACCCGGCATTTTCAATCAGCCCATCAGGAAGTGAGCGCTGACCGGCTCAGCCGCCGCGCGCGGCCGACTCAGGCCTTGCCCGCAGGCTTGGTGTGCTTTTCAATCAGGTTGCGGGCGGTTTCCAGCAGTTTCTTGCCGTCAAAGCCGCGCTTGTCCATGTCTTGCACCCATTCCACTTCCACTGCGCGGGACTTGCGGCGGAATTCCTGCGCTTCGGCCTGGCTCACGGTGTAAATCGTGTTGCCGCGATCGACCGCCGACTTGCGGCCTGGGACGTCGTTGCCTTGCTGAACCTTGCCCAGCCACGCCGAAGTCGCCATGCCGGAGTTGTTGTCGATGATTTTCTTGAGATCCGGTGCCAGCGAGTTGTACTTGGCCTTGTTCATCGCCATCACGAAAGTGGTGGTGTACAAGCTGCCGCCAGCCGGGTCAAATTCAGCGTGGAACTTGGTCAGTTCATTGACCTTGACCGCCGGAACCACTTCCCAGGGAATCGCGCAGCCGTTGATGGTGCCTTTGCTCAGCGCATCGGGAATGCCCGGCAGCGGCATGCCGACCGGCGTGGCGCCCAGCACGCCCAGCAGCTTGGTGACCTGGCGGGTCGGCGCGCGCAGCTTCAGGCCGCGCATGTCGGCAATCGACTTGACCGGCTTGTCAGCCGTGTGAATCACGCCCGGGCCGTGCACATGCAAGGCCAGCACCTGCGTGTCTTTGAACTCGTCGACGGCCACCGTCTGCACATATTCCCAGTACGCCTTGGAGGCCGCCTCGGCGTTGGTCATCATGAAGGGCAGTTCAAACACCTCGATGCGCGGAAAGCGGCCGGCCGTGTTGCCGGGCAGGGTCCAGACCACATCCACCACGCCGTCCTTGGCCTGGTCATACAGTTGCACCGGCGTGCCGCCCAATTGCATGGCCGGGTAGCCTTCGAACTTGATGCGTCCGCCCGATTCTTTCTCGACCTTGGCCATCCAGGGCTTGTGCATGTCCAGCCAGACGCCCGACTGCGGCGACATGAAGGTGTGAAATTTCAGGGTGACGGCCTGCTGGGCCAGCCCCGACAGCGCCGGGGCGCCCAGAGCAGCGGCAGCGCCTGTCTTGAGAAGGGTACGTCTTTGAATCATGAAAAAGGCCTCCGTTGGAACCATCCGTAGTGATGATCCCCGACTTTAGCGATTCGGCGCGGGTTTGTAAGCGGTAAATGCCCTAGGGTGCTTGCGCCCGGGGTCAGGCGATGAATCGGCCCGGGCGCTCTGCAAGCTCGGCCTTTGCGCGCTGCGGCCTTAAATGAATCAAACGTGCTTTCCCTAGGCATCTCCTCAAAGCGGTTTTTTGGGAGCCGGCCACAGCCTCAATCCCCGGCTGCCCGCGGGCATGTATGCTCGATTTTTCGCCCGCAATGGCTTGGCTCGCTGACCAAAGCGCTTTTGAATGAATGAAAGTCAATCCTTGAACCCCGCGTCTGATGCTCCTGATTTCGCCGATTCCACCTTGCCTGACGCACTGGCGCCCGGGTTTGAGCAAGCGGCCCAGCGTTTCAACCTCGGCAATCAGGCGTTTCGTGCCAAGGACTGGACTTTGGCGCTGGCGCGCTATGCGGAAGCCTTGGCGCTGAACGCCAAGTTCGAGTTGGCGCAGCTCGGCCGCGCCCGCAGCTTGGTTCGGTTGGGGCAGACGACAGCGGCTCGCGAGGCCTTTGCAGCTGTTTTGCGGCTCAACCCGGCGAACTACAGCGCCTGGCTCGAAGCCGGGCACTTGTGCCGGCAGATGGGCGAGTTCCAGCAGGCGGCGGGTGCTTACCAGCGGGCCCTGGACGCGGACCCGGCCCGTCATGAAGCGCCGCTGGCGATGGCGCGCGTGCTTCAGCAGATGGGTCAGGCGGCATTGAGCGAGCGCGCTTTCTTGCAGGCGCAGGACTGCGCCCGGCGCCGGGGTCAGGAGGCGCTGCGGGCCGAGGTTTGTCATCGCATGGGTCAATACCGTCTGGAGCTCGGCGATACGGCGGGCGCTGTCCGGGCCTTGGCTCAGGCGCTGGCCGCCCTGGGCGCGCAGGCTGGCGCCGACCGCCTGGCCGATGTGCAAATCGACATGGGCGAAGCCTTGCTGCGCCAGGGCCGGCTTGATGCCGCGCTGCCCCTGCTCACTGCGGCATCGGCTGCGAGCGGTGAGGCCCTGCTGGCGCGTCTGGGGGCGCTGGCCTTTCGCCACAATTTGTGGTCGGAGGCGCTGGCGGTGCTGCGCAAGAACGTCGCCTTGCATCCGCAAAGCGCTGGCGCCCACTGGGCTCTGGCGCAGCTGCTGGCTGAAAGCTGGCAGATGGAGGAGGCGGAGCAAACCCTGCAAGGGGCTGAAGCGCTGGCGCCCATGGCGGGTGCGCCGTCGATGCGCGCATCGATCGCCGGCCGGCAGGGCGACGTTGACGCCGCTTTGGCGATTTACCGTGAACTGGCCCTGCAGCCGGGCGCGCCCTTCACCATGGCGTCCAGCGCGGCCATGGCTTCGCTCTACAGCGATCAGCTCAGCGCGCAGCAGGTCGCAGCGCTGCATCAGACCTTGTTTGCGCCGCTGGGCGACGCTTGCCGGTCGGTGGACAGTTTTGTTCGACCGCCGCTGGCGGGGCGGCG
>CAJAOB010000381.1 GCA_903941205.1 uncultured Burkholderiales bacterium
CCGCGCATCGCCGACTACCCTTTCACCACGCTGCACCCCAACCTGGGCGTCGTGCGGGTCGGGCCTGAGCAAAGTTTTGTGGTCGCCGATCTGCCCGGCCTGATCGAGGGCGCCTCCGAAGGTGCGGGACTCGGTCATCTTTTCTTGCGGCACCTGCAGCGAACACGTCTTCTCTTGCACATCGTGGACCTGGCCCCGTTTGATGAAGGCGTGGACCCGGTCAAGCAAGCCAAAGCGATTGTGGGCGAGCTGAAAAAATACGACGATGAATTGTTCGACAAGCCGCGCTGGCTGGTGCTGAACAAACTCGACATGATCGAGGCAGACAAGCGGGCGGCAGTGGTCAAGGACTTTGTCAAACGCTTCAAGTTCAAAGGCCCGGTATTCGAAATATCGGCCCTCACGCGTGAAGGCTGCGAGCAACTGGTCAAGGCCATTTACCAGCACGTCAAATCCGTGCAAAAGAGCGAACAACCGCCCGAAGACATTGATCCGCGCTTCGCGCCGGACGAGCCACCGGCTCTGGATGCCTAAAGCTGTTTCGCGCTTCTTTGTTTAAAAACTAGCAAGGCGCCCGCCAAGGGCCGCGCGCCCTGGAGTCACCACCATGTCCGAAATGCCTGCTGCCGCTTTGTCACCCGTCCTGCTCAATGCCAAACGCATCGTGGTGAAGGTGGGCTCCAGCCTGGTCACCGACGAGGGGCGCGGTCTGGATGCCCAGGCCATTGGGCACTGGTGCCGGCAACTGGCGATGCTGGTCAAGGAAGGCCGCGAGGTCATCATGGTCAGCAGCGGTGCCATCGCCGAGGGCATGAAGCGGCTGGGCTGGACGGCTCGCCCCAAAGCCATCCATGAACTGCAGGCGGCAGCCGCCGTCGGACAGATGGGCCTGGCGCAGGTCTATGAGAGCGAGCTGCGCGAAAACGGCATTGGCAGCGCCCAGGTCTTGCTCACGCATGCCGACCTGGCTGACCGCGAACGCTACCTGAACGCACGCTCGACCTTGCTCACACTGCTGCAACTGGGCGTGGTGCCGGTCATCAACGAGAACGACACCGTCGTCAACGACGAGATCAAGTTCGGCGACAACGACACCTTGGGCGCGCTGGTCGCGAACTTGGTGGAGGCCGATGTACTGATCATCCTGACCGACCAAAAAGGCCTTTTCACGGCCGACCCGCGCAAGGACCCGAACGCCGCTTTCGTGCATGAAGCGTTGGCCGGCGACCCGGCACTCGAAGCCATGGCGGGTGGCGCGGGCTCGAGCATTGGCAAAGGCGGCATGCTGACCAAGATTCTCGCGGCCAGGCGGGCCGCAGGCTCTGGTGCCTCCACCGTGATTGCCTGGGGACGCGAGCCTGATGCGCTCCTGCGGCTGGCCCGCGGCGAAGCGATAGGCACGCTGCTGATAGCACAAACCGCCAAGAATCAGGCCCGCAAGCAATGGATGGCCGATCACCTGCAAATGCGCGGTTCGGTGCTGGTCGATGCTGGCGCGGCAATCAAGGTACGCGACGAAGGCAAGAGCCTGCTGCCCATCGGCATGACCGAAGTGCAGGGAGAGTTCTCACGTGGCGACGTGATCGCAGTCCGGGACAGCGACGGGCTGGAGATTGCCCGGGGCCTAGCGAACTATTCCAGCTCCGAAGCGCGTCTTATTTGCCGCAAATCGTCAGCCGACTTCGAACGCATGCTGGGGTACACGGGAGAACCAGAGATGGTTCACCGAACCAATCTGGTCCTGAGCCGTTAGCACTGGCGGTGCGAGTACGCAAGCGCCGGTTCTACCCGCGCAAGCCGCACACTAGGCTTTGGGCTCATCGCCCGGCGATGAAGATTCGAGATTGGTCTGCGGGTCCGGGTCAAAGCTGGCGCCAGGCGGCAGCTCAAAGCCATGGAAGCCGCCATGCACGGGCTTATGCGCAAACCCATCGCCACCGCCATAGCCCGGGCCGACATCACGATGACGCGAGCCTGCACGCAGGAAGCGGTTGCGTTGATCTACGCGATCGTCAGAACGAAAATCAAGCCGCGGGACGTAACGCGCCAACTCGGTCAGCGCCATTTCATAGACCCCGCGCTTGAACTCCACCACCACGTCTAATGGCACCCAGTACTCATTCCAGCGCCAGGCATCAAACTCGGGGTGATCGGTTGCACGCAGGTTCAGGTCCCAGTCGTGACCAACCAGTTGCAGCAAGAACCAGATTTGCTTCTGGCCTCTGTAATGTCCGCGCGCATCGCGGCGGATAAACCGGTCAGGCACCTCGTAGCGCAACCAGTCACGGGTTCGGGCCAGCACCTGCACATGCTGCGGATGCAGCCCCACTTCTTCATGCAATTCGCGAAACATGGCCTGCTCAGGGTTTTCGCCCCGGTCAATGCCACCTTGCGGAAACTGCCAGGAGTGGGTGCGGATGCGCTTACCCCAAAAAACCTGACTCTTCTGGTTGAGCAAGATGATCCCGACGTTTGGCCTGAAGCCATCTCGGTCGAGCATAATCAAACCTCAAATTTTTTAAACTGAGCCCATTATGCACAGCACTGGCCCGGGCGCCAAGACTGCTGCCGGCTGAGGTTACCAAAGCCCAGAAAAACATCCCCATGAAAGCCTCCCAGTTCTTCATCTCGACGCTCAAGGAAGCGCCAGCCGACGCCGAAGTCGTCAGCCACCAACTCATGATGCGTGCCGGCATGATCAAAAAACTGGGCGCCGGCATCTACAACTACATGCCCATGGGCCTGCGCGTGATCCGCAAGGTCGAGGCCATCGTGCGCGAGGAAATGAACCGCGCCGGCGCCATCGAAATGACCATGCCGGTGATCCAGCCGGCAGAACTTTGGCAGGAAACCGGGCGCTTCGAGAAAATGGGGCCTGAGCTGCTGCGCATTCAGGACCGCCATGGCCGCGACTTCGTGGTGCAACCTACCAGCGAAGAAGTCATCACCGACGTGATGCGCCAGGACATCCGCAGCTACAAGCAGCTGCCCAAAAACCTCTACCAGATCCAGACCAAGTTTCGGGACGAGCGCAGGCCGCGCTTTGGGCTGATGCGCGGGCGCGAATTCATCATGAAAGACGCGTACAGCTTTGACCGCAACCAGACCGCTGCCAAGGCCAGCTACCAAGTCATGGCGCAGGCCTACCGCCAGATTTTTGACCGCTTCGGGCTGCGTTACCGCGCCGTGGCGGCCGACAGCGGCGCGATTGGCGGCGACCTGAGCGAAGAGTTTCAGGTGATCGCCGCCACCGGCGAAGACGCCATCGTCTACTGCCCGGGCAGCGACTACGCGGCCAACATGGAAAAGGCCGAAGCGCTGGCGCCGGCCGGACCGCGCCCGAGTCCGGCGCAAGCCATGACCCAAACCGCCACCCCCGGCAAAAGCACCTGCGCCGAAGTCGCTGACCTGCTGGGCCTGCCGCTGCAAAACACCGTCAAGTCCCTGGTGCTGGCCACCGACGAGATCGGCAGCGCCGGAGAAGTGCTCAAAACCCGGGTCTGGCTGCTCTTGCTGCGCGGTGACCACGACATGAACGAAGTCAAGGTCGGCAAGGTCGCCGGCCTGGCCGGTTTCAGGTTCGCCACGCTGGCCGAGATCGAGGAGCATTTCGGTTGCAAACCGGGCTACCTCGGCCCGCTCAATCTGGTCAAACCCGTGTCATTGGTGGTGGACCGCGAGGTCGCGGTCATGAGCGACTGGGTCTGTGGCGCCAACAAAGTTGACTTTCACCTCACCGGCGTCAACTGGGGGCGTGACCTGCCCGAGCCAGCGCTGGTGGCCGATCTGCGCAACGTGGTGGCTGGCGATGCCTCGCCGGACGGCCAGGGCCCGCTGTCGATCGAGCGCGGCATTGAAGTCGGCCACGTCTTTTACCTGGGCACCAAGTACAGCCAGGCCATGAATGCCACTTTTCTGGACGAAAACGGCAAGCCACAGTTCATGGAAATGGGCTGCTACGGCATCGGCATCACGCGCCTGCCGGCCGCCGCGATCGAGCAAAACCATGACGAGCGCGGCATCATCTGGCCCGACGCGATAGCGCCCTTCACCTTGGTCATCTGCCCGATCAGCCCGGACCGATTCCCCGAGGTTCAGGCCGCTGCCCAGGCTTTGTACGATTCGCTCATGGCCGCCGGAGTGGACGTGATTCTGGATGACCGGGGCGAACGCCCGGGCGCCATGTTTGCCGACTGGGAACTGATCGGCGTTCCGCACCGCGTCACCATTGGCGACCGCGGCCTCAAAGAAGGCCATGTCGAATACCAGCATCGCCGTGATGCGGCTTCAAGCAAGGTCGACGCCAGCGGCATCCTGCATTTCCTGAAAGACAAGCTGGGCGCATGATGGCCCCGCCAGGGCGCGCCACCGGGCCCCTGGCCATGCCGCAGATCGCGCGCAGGCGCTGGCTGCAAGCCGCGCCTGTCGCCGCGCTCCTGGGCATGATCCACCCGGGCGTCCGCGCAGGCTCACAGCGGGAAGAAGCACTGGCCGATTCAGTGCGCAGCGCGCTCAGCGCCGCCATCGCGACTCGGGCGCCACCGCTACCCCTGTTCAACAGCCATACCGACCGGCTCGCCTTCCAGCGCTGGCTGGCTCTGGCAAGTCAGCAACTCGCGGCAAGGCTGACACAAGCCCCGCTGCGCCAGGAGTTCTTGCAGACCCTCTGGTACGAGAGCAAGCGCGCGCGGCTGGACACCGCACTGGTGCTCGGCTTGATTCAGACCGAGAGCAATTTCCGCAAATTCGCGGTGAGTTCAGCAGGCGCTCGGGGCTACATGCAGGTGATGCCGTTCTGGGCCCGCCTGATCGGCGACGGCGACGCCAGCAAGCTGTTTCAGGTGCAGCTCAATTTGCGCTTTGGCTGCGTCATCTTGCGGCATTACCTGGATCTGGAGCAAGGCGATGTGTTCATGGCGCTGGGGCGCTACAACGGCTCGCGCGGCCAGGCGACTTACCCAGAGGCGGTGCTGAAGGCGCGTGAGTCCTGGCGCCAGAGCGGGTAATCTGGCCTGCGTCGGCTTGAGTTGACCTGAATCGGCCCGCTCCAGGCTTTCGATGCCGGCCCTTGACCTGATCGCAGTCGGGAATCAACCCCCCAGCCGTCATTCCTGCGAAAGCAGGAATCCATCCCCATCTGCCACGGGCCAGATCGCAGACCCGGGCGATGGCTCCCGCCCCCCGATCAAGTCAAGGGCAGGCTTCGCGAGGATGACCGAAAAGGAAAACCACGCCCGCGGCGCGTGCACTCAAGCTGATCAGGGGTGGGAATTCATCCCCCAA
>CAJAOB010000382.1 GCA_903941205.1 uncultured Burkholderiales bacterium
CATTCAGTGAAGGTGGCTTTGGCGGCGCGCTTGCGGGCGGAGACGACGATGACGGTGGGTTGGATCGCCCAGCGCCTGACGATGGGCACGCGCGGTTACCTGAACCATCTCTTGTACCGCCGGAGGAAGCTGGGCGGGGAGTAGACAATATCAAGACTGACCCTTTTTCCACTGACCCTTTTTCTGACCCTTTTTCTGACCCTTTTTTGACCTTTTTTTGAGGCGCCACGAGCTGGAGGGCCACGCCGTGGAACGGGGGTCGATAAGACCCATAAAACCATAACTTACGCCGTGGTCCGAAAATCGGGGCCCATTTCAGGCTGCACACTATGCCCGGCGTCCATGGTCGGAGGGGCACCCTGGATTGCCGCGCCACGCGGTCGTGTTCTTGGCCGGCATCGACCTGGTTCGCGATGGCATCGCACCTGATGCAGCAGAGGATCGGCCAGGTCAGCTCACAGCAAAGCAGGGCCGGCACTTCTCTTCCTGACAAATCCAGTTGATCCACAGTTTCTGGTCGGTGCCAGTCTGGATTGTTGCGAAGTTGCGTGTGAGCAGGTATCGCGGCCCACCGGTGGGCGTCAGCATCTCGGCGGTCACATCGTTGTCGCCGAGGGGCTCAGGCTTGTCGCCGGTCATGGTCAGGATGGCAGCCCATTCGAAACTGCTGGGCGGCGGATGCACGATGCCGCTGGAGATCAGTTGCGTGATGCCGAGTTTGCGCTGCGCATCCCAGATCTGGCCGAGTGCGCCGACATGAACGTCACCTGAGAGGAGGATGGCCTTGCAGTTTTCCGCCTGGTGGTTTTCCAGGAAATTCAACAGCACCATCACCATCCGCATCCGCTCGACGACGTGCGATCGGGCGCTCCAATGGTCTCGCACGTCATCCTCAATCTCTTCATGCCATGGTGTGGTATCCATGATGCATTCAACCGTAGAGAAGGAGCGATACACTGCGGGCACAGCAGTCATCACCAATAGGTTCTTCACGGTCTTGCGGTCGAGGCTGTTCAACCAATCCTTTGTGTCAGCCCAGTTCTGGTCGGACATTATGCGTTCCATCGTGCGCTCGGAGCGATTGTCGAGCACGAGGAGGTGGTAGTCCCGGAATTGCATTGTGAGCGTGCGATGTGCTGCCGCAGCATTCAACCGGTTCCTTGGAGAGCAGCGTAACTGGAAAATGTCAAAAAGCCGGCTCGCATGCTTGAAAATCTCTTTATAAACGTCGCATTTCTGGCGCTCCTCCGGATAGGAACCCCAACCGTCGAAGATGTCGTGATCATCCCACATCATCACGCTCGGGATGCTGGCAAACATCAGCGACATGGCCGGGTCCGTCCAACGGTCGGCATACAGCCACTCGTAGAACTGCCCGATCTCCTTGGACATGCTTTCACTGACCGTGGCGCCATGTTGCTCTTTCTCGTCTAAGGCGCCCCATTTCCTAAGGAGCGGGCAGCATCTGGACTCCCAGAGTTCGTCGGCGTAGAGCTGGTCCCCGCCCATTAAAAGGAGCGAGAACGGAGTCGCGGCATGTTTCGCCGCCATTTTTTCCCAGAGGAGATATTGCTTGGTGGTGTTGCTGGCCTGCTTGGCGCTAGAGAAACCGTTGCACGATGCGTAGGCGATCAGCGGTTGCTCGGTGCTGCCAGGCAGGAAGAAACCCCATTCGGTGCGCTTGTTTTGGTCAGCGAGTGGAGTGCTACGATCAGTAACGAAATATTTTACTAGCTTACCTGTCGTTGGTATAGTAAGGGAGAATTCCGCCCTCCAAAAATGGCGGTTCCCAACGTCAGCCACCTTGGTGAACGGGATCGACGGTTCCAAGCCCGTCACCTCGAGGATGGGCGCTGCTCCAGCCTCGAGCAGAACGCAAACGGAGTAGAAGTTCCCGGCCTCAAAACCAAGCAGGGGACCAACGAGAATATCGGGCATAAATAGAATTGCGGCGCTTTTTTGACCAATGACCTCACCGAACAGTTGATTACGTTACGGGGTACTGGCAGATCGAGGTTCCTTGGTTTTTGGTTTTTTGCACGCCGGATTTCTTTTGGTTTTCCTCCCGACGCCGGCGCGCTGGGAGAAGGC
>CAJAOB010000383.1 GCA_903941205.1 uncultured Burkholderiales bacterium
CAGCGCACGCACGGCGACTTGCCTTACATCGGGCTGATCGGCAGCCAGACCAAATGGGCGACCTTCAGGCACCGGCTCGAAGCGCGCGGCTTCAGCGCCGAAGAACTCGCCCACGTCACCTGCCCGATCGGCGTGCCCGGCATTGAAGGCAAGGAGCCTGAGGTGATTGCGGTGGCGGTGGCGGCCCAGTTGCTGCAAGGCAGGTAGTCAACATTTCTCGTCTGAGATAATTTGAGTCATGAATGCGCTGAGAAACTCTAAAACTGCCGCCCGCCTGGTGCTGGTCTGGTTTGCGTTTTTCATCGGTGTTGCCACCGCTTCGCCTATCTTCCAGCCGGCCGACATGCAGCTGGTTTGTTCTGCTGCCGGTGGTATGAAGCTGGTCACCGCGGGTGAAGACGGCTCGGACATCAAAGTGTCAACAGGCATGGACTGCCCTTTGTGCGCAGCGGCTGCCGGCCCCGGACCTGTCAACAGATTTTCATTCTCAAAACTGTCTCCGCTGGCGCATGCGCTGCAATCCATTGCAGCGGCTCACATTGCGCTTGTCTCTGCACCGCCGCTTCCCTCGCGCGGACCGCCTTTTCTCTTTCTCTGATCTTCAAGCAGGCCGGGCGCTGACGCGCCGGGTCTAGCCAGGCCGGTGCGCGCCCGTCGCTGGGCGCTTGCCTGCCTGTTCCCGCAAAAGCCAGAGACGGGCCGTCCGCTGACGGACCCGAAAGAGATTCAAAGAAAGCAAAGACAAATGAAAAAATTCAAACTTACCCCGCTTGCGGCGGTCAGCTTGATGCTCAGCGCCAGTGCGCTTGCACAGCAAACATCGACACCGGCATTGCCGGAAATCATGGTGACAGCAAGTCCGATCATCGAGTCCAACAACGTGGACAATTTCTCCGGCTTCACAACCCGGGTCACTGCTGCACAAGTGCGGGAGTTGGGCGCACTTGACTTGGCCGCCGCACTTCGCATGACGCCGGGCGTGCAGATTTCGCGCTATAACGAGGTGGGCTCTTACAGCGGAAGTGAAGGCGGCACGGTTTATATCCGTGGAATGGGCGTCAGCCGCCCGGGCAGCGAAATCAAAACTTATCTCGATGGTTTGCCGGTCTACATGGGTATCTGGGGCCATCCGCTGATGGACCTGCTGCCGCTCAATGGCGTTCAGTCGATTGACATTCAAAAGGGTGCGCAGCCGCAAGTCAGCGGTAACAACTTCGGCGCCATCCATCTCAGTTCCAAAAAAGCCAGCAAAGACGGGCTGAGCGCTGAAGCCCTCGTATCGCTGGGATCATTCGGCACGCAAACTGCGCAGGTACATCTGCTGGGCAAGAAGGAGGGGCTTGATGTCATGCTTGCCGCCGGCCATGTCAGCTCGAACGGTGATCGCTCCAATTCGGACGGAAGCCTGAGCAATGCCACCGGGCGTATTGGCTTGCAGTTAAACAATGCCTGGTCAGTGGGCGCCAGCTTTTTGGCCGTGAACAACGAGGTGGGTGACCCGGGTCACAACCTCTATCCAACCAGTTTCGGCGGCGCAATGATTGCGGGTGCATTTGCACAATCAAATGGCGTTGCGCGCAATGACTCGAAAACCAACATGCTCGCAGTGTCTGTCAACCATTTGCACGGTGATTGGCGCGGTGAATTGAAGGTCTATGAGAACCAGGGACACAACGACCTGCGCAATGACCCGACCTGGGGAACTTTCAAGACCAGTTTCAAAATGAGCGGTATTCGCTGGAAAGAAGCATTCACCCCTTGGGCTGGCGGCGCCGTCACGGCGGGTGCTGACCATGAAAACGTTCAGGGTGTCGTGGAGGGCCCTCACGTGGGCGGATCCATGGGGGCACAGGGTTCTGCTGATATTCCCGCCTTCAAGCTGACCTCTGCCCATGTCGGTTTTTCTCAGCAGGTGAATGTTTCAGCCGGCTGGGTGATGGTGCCTTCGCTCGGGGTTCGTTTGTATGACAGCAACATCTACGCGTCCCGGTCTGCCCCGCACGTGGGTGTGTCTTTGGTGTCTGAAAAATTGACCGTTTATGCCAACCATGCCAAAGGTATTCTTTACCCTGGGGCCGAAACCTACAGCCTGACAAAAGCCATGCCTTTTGCGTTTGCATCTGGCAGCGGATGGAACACCCTGGTGCCGACAGAAAATACGCATCAGGAAGTGGGGGTGAAGTGGGACATGGCCCACGGCACGCATTTGGACGCCAGTGTGTTCGATGACCTGATCAGCAAACGTTACACATGGAGCGGGTTCAACATGTCGGCTTCGGGAGCCTGGGTCAATACCTATCCCGACTACCGCATCAGGGGCGCAGAGTTGTCTTTGAAGCATCAGGTGAACGCGCAATGGTCTGTTTTTGGAGGCGTGACTTTGCTGGATCCTTCGATCAGTAACTTGCCTTACGCGCCCCAAACGTCCGTGTCTGTCGGCGTAGCCGGCCGGGTTCAGGCTTACCGCCTCAATCTGGATGCGCAGCATCAAACCGGCATGTTTTCACAGCGGCAAGACCGGGGTTTGGGCGACAACAACCCGCAGGCCGTTGGTGCGTTCACCGTGGCCAATGCCCGCATTGCCCGTCCGATGGCAAGCCTGGGCAAACAAGGCGAAGTCTTTGCCGCCATCAACAACATCTTTGATGCCAGCTACCAATACAACGCTGGCTATCCCATGCCCGGGCGCAATGTGCGAATCGGCTTGATGGCCGGCTTCTGAGAAAGACCTACCCCATGAAAAACCTTCCATTTCCATCTCTGCTGCTGGCTGCAGTACTTGCATGGACCAGCGCCAGCGGGTTTGTGCAGGCGGCTGCACCGGCCAAAGAAGCGGCCACACATGCAGCAGTGACTGAAGACAAAGCGATTGCGCAGGTCATGAAAAAGCAGTTTGAAAAGCCGGATGCGCTGCTCCAGGTTGCGCCTGTTTCTGTCGAGGGCGACTATGCCGTGGCCGGCTGGATTCAGCACGGGCGCGGCGGCCGGGCTTTGCTGAAAAAAGAAAAAGCGCAGTGGACCATTCAGCTGTGCGGCGGCGATGGTCTCATGCAGGTCAGCGCACTGACCATGACCGGCATGTCCCAGGCGGCCGCCGGCCGGCTGGCTGCGAAAGTGGCGGCGGCAGAAAAGAAATTGACGGCTGAACAGCGCCGGCAATTGTCCTTGTTTGACGGAATCGTCAAGGTGGAGAGTGGCACGCATGCTGCACACCCGCCGGCGCATGGCGCAGGGGCGCATTCCCGATAAGGCTGCCGTGGCTCATCAGGCGGTCTTTAGGCCGATAATCTGAGGCCTGACCTACACGCCTGATGCAGCCACTTCCTTTCCCCCCCATCGACATTGTTTACCTCTGGGTAGACGGTCAGGACGCGCTCTGGCGGGCCAAGCGGCGGCAGGCCTTGCAAAATCTCAGTGACCCCTGCAGCATGGCGATTGCGCCTTTTGGCAATGTCGAAGGCCGCTTTCGCGACAACGACGAGCTGCGTTACAGCCTGCGCGCGCTGGAGCGCTTCTTCCCGGCGCACGGCCAGGTCTACATCGTCACGGACGGACAGACCCCGGCTTGGTTGCAGCCTTCCGAGCGGGTGACGCTGGTGGACCACCGCGAACTGATTCCGGCCCATGCCCTGCCAACTTTTGACTCCGGCAACATCGAGTCCTACATCCACCGCATTCCCGGACTCTCCGAGCGCTACTTTTATTGCAACGACGATGTGTTCTTTGGCGCCCCGGTCAACGTCGACGACTGGTTCTGGCCTGGCGGCTTTTATGTGACCTGGTCTGACGAGCCTGAAGTTCTGGGCCAGACCCTGCTTGCAGATGCCAGCTCGCTTGAGAACGGTTGCCGCTTGTCGCATCAGTGGCTTGACCGCAAGGCGGCAGCGCCCTCGCTGCACCGCCCGATGGCGCCGCGGTACGACAAGGTTTCGCGCACCTTTGCGCACGCCCCGCGGCCCATGCTCAGGTCGTTGATGTTCGAGCTGGAGCAAGAAGCGCCTGAACTGTTTGAGGGTGTCCGCGCTACGGTGTTCAGGCGCTGGGACAAGCCGACCATCGTGTCGGACTTTGTGCTGCGCTGGGCGCTGGCTCACGACATGGCGCGCGTCAAGGACTATCGCCACAGCTATGTATCGACAGGCGCGGACGATGATGGTGGCGAACTCGAGCGGCTGGCATCGGAGTTTGGTGCGCTGGATTTCTTCTGCATCAACGACACCACTGACGATGCGCGTGCTGAAGACCCGCGTTTGAAAAAAGTTCAGGCCATGCTGCAGTGCATGTTGCCGCTGCCTTGCCGGTTCGAGCGGATAGCGCCGCGACTTGTGCCTGAGCTGTTGATGCAATGCGCATAGCGCATTTGGTTTTTTAAGATGAAAGCTCCTTGGGCGAAATCTGGGGCAAGATTTCAAGAAGGAGCTTTTCCCCTTCAAGAACTGCACCTGCTGACGGTCTGCATGAAGTTAAATTGTTTCCTTGAACCGGACCCCATGGCAAATCGGTACTTCGTGCAATCTCTCGAGCGTGGGCTTGCGATATTGCAGACCTTCGACCTTGACAACCCTGTCATGCGCCTGAGCAAGGCCGCCGCCCGCACGGGCATAACCCCGGGCTGCGGCTCGCCGATTTCTGCTGACACGTGTCCAACTCCAGTTCGTCGGTACGGCTGGAAAGCGCTTCTGGCTGCGACCGACCGTGCTGGACCTAGGCTACCGTTAATCAGACTCCTAGCTTGCCAGCGTGAAGGCCTCATGAATGGCAGACTGCACGCTACCGCCTAGCACCGCGCCGCCGCCGGCCACATAAATCCAGTCTCCGATGGTCACCGCGCCGACCGCATGCCTGGGCGTGGGCATGGGTGCGTGGGCTTGCCAGCTGTCGCTGGCGGCGTCATAGCTTTCCATCTGCCCGAAAACCGTTTGTTGTCCGGGCCGGTTGATGATGCCGCCTTCACCGCCCATGGCAAACAGACGGTCGCGGTAGATCACCAGGCCGTGGCCCGATCGGGCCGTTGGCAGCGGTGCCCGCAATTCCCAGGTGTCGCGCTCTGGCAGGTAGACCTGGTGTAGGTCGGTGTTGTATTCGAAGGTGTTGAAACGCCCGCCTATGACATGAATGCGACCCTGGTAGGTGATGCAGCCGACGTGGTCGCGCGCGCCCGGCAAGGCCTTGCGCCTGCTCCAACTGTCGGTTTTCGGGTCATAGACTTCATGCCAGCCGACGCTGGCACGCTCGTCGACAGGCGATGAAGCCCCACCGATCAGGTGAATTCTGTCGTTCAGTACCACGGCAGCAGTCGCGCCACGCGGTCGCGGCAAGGGCGCGATGGTTTGCCATTTGTCTGAGTTCACCTCGTAGACATAGGCGTGGTTGTCCGGGTTGCGGTTTTGCTCGATAAAGCCGCCAAAGGCGTAAATGCGGCCGCGGTCTGCAGCCACCGCCACATGGTTGGCCCCGCGCGGAAGGGGCGCTGCCAGAAGCCAGGTGTCTGTCTTGGGCTCATAGACATGGTGGTAACCACGGTCTACCCGGCCTTCACCGTAGCCGCCAATGATGTGAAGACGCCCGGCCCATTCGGCGGCCCAGGCCATTTCGCTGCGCGGTATGGGCAGCGCGGCCCGCGACACCCAGCGCCCAGGCATGCCGGCGGGAGCGCTGCTTTTCACAGACCGCTGCGCCGTCTGGTCGGCCGTCAGGTGATGCACTTGTCCGCCCTGCAAACGCGCATAGGGTTCAGTTGCAGACGGGGCCTTTTGCAACACTGGATGCTCATGCTGGCCGGACTGGGCCAGCAGGGTGTCACCGATCAGGGCGCCAGTGGCGGCGGTCAGGAAGGTGCGGCGGTCAAGCGTCATCATGCGTTTCCTTTTCAAGGTCGCGGGCTTTAAAGAGGGTTAAAAGGCATGGTACCCGGGCATGCGCTTTTGGCAAAGCGCGCAGCGCCAGGATGCATCTGGGATGAAATTTTGTATACACTTGTCCGCGCTAGGCCGCAGCGGAGCCGGAAACCATTTCCAGTGTCGCGGTCCATGCTGCTTACAGCGCCCGCAGTGGTGAGCAGTCCCACTTTCATGCCTTTTTCGCAGCGATTGTCGCGCGGCAGGGCATGAGGATTGCTAGGACTGCATCATGGAAAGCTATCTTCTCGACTGGACCAACCTGCTTTTGCGCTGGGTCCACGTCATCACTGCCATCGCCTGGGTTGGCTCCTCGTTTTACTTTGTCTTTCTCGACTCCAGCCTGACGCCGCCAGTTGACGAGGACCTGAAAAAGCAGGGCGTCAGCGGCGAGCTTTGGGCGGTTCACGGCGGCGGTTTCTACCACCCGGTCAAGTTTGCGGTCAAGCCGCCCCAGCTGCCTTCTCACCTGCACTGGTTTTACTGGGAAAGCTACAGCACCTGGCTGACTGGCTTTGCCCTGTTCACGGTGTCTTATCTGTGGCAGGCCAGCACCTACCTGATCGACAAGTCCCTCATGAACTGGACGCCGGCGGCGGCCGTGGCTGCGGCGTTGTCCTTTCTGGTGGTTTTCTGGCTGCTTTATGACGGCATCTGCCGCATCTTTGGCCAGCGCAAGAACGGCGACGCGCTGGTGGGCGCTGGCGTGCTGGTGCTGGTCTGCGTGGCCTCCTGGCTGGCTTGCCACTGGTTTGCCGGGCGTGCGGCCTTTTTGCTGGTGGGCGCCATGATGGCGACCGCCATGAGCGCCAACGTGTTTTTCTGGATCATCCCCGGCCAGCGCACCGTGGTGGCGGCCATCAAGGCCGGCCAGCCGGTCGACCCGATTCACGGCCAGCGCGGCAAACAGCGCAGCGTTCACAACACCTATTTCACGCTGCCGGTGCTGTTTGCCATGCTGAGCAACCATTACAGCTTCACGTGGAGCCATCCGCAGAACTGGCTGGTGCTCATTTTGATGATGCTCGCCGGCGCGGCGATCCGGCAGTTTTTTGTGTTGCGCCACGGATTCAAGCTCGGTCGCAACGGCAACCCGCTGGCCTACGCGCTGGTCGGCCTGGCGGTCATTGTTGGCATCATCGTCTGGCTCAAACCGGCGCCGCGTGCGGCAGCCAGCGCAGTCCCGGTGGCGGTCAGCTACCAGATGCTGCAACCGGTGCTGGCCCAGCGCTGCTACATGTGCCACGGCGAGCAGGTGCAAATGAAGAACGTGCGTCTGGACACCCCCGCCGACCTCAAGCTGCACGCCCAGGCGGTGTACCAGCAGGTGGTGGTCAGCAAGATCATGCCGATGAACAACGCCACCGGCATCACCGACGACGAGCGGGCCCTGATTGCCCGCTGGTTTGAAGCCGGCGCGGCCCTGCCTTGAGGCCGCTCCAAGCTTAGCGCTGTCAAACCGGCCTGAAGAACGGCCTGAAGACCGGCTCTGACACCGGCTCTGACACCGGCTTGAGGACTGGCCTGAAGACTGGTCGCAAGGCGGTCAGGAAAGCGTTCAGGAGGTCAAGCGGGGCGACAGGTAGGCTGAAAATGTCTGCAGCACTTCGCCCTCGAAGATGAATTTTTCCTGCCGCACCCAAGACCGGGCGCGCTCGAACTGCGCTGCATGAACCATGGGGTTGAGCAGCATGTGCGTGGCCAGATGCGCGATCTGTTCTGCGTCGTGCGGCAGAGGGCGATAAGTCTCTGGAACCGCAAAGTCTTCGGCGTGCGCGCCAGCGCCGGCGCGGCTGATCATGATGTTGGCGCCCATCAGCAAGGCTTCGCGGGC
>CAJAOB010000384.1 GCA_903941205.1 uncultured Burkholderiales bacterium
GCATGCGCTCGCCGGACTGCCGCTGCCCGCTCCGCGCCAGCATTCGCCGGCGATCATGCTCAATTTGCTGGGCGACATCTGGTTTGACGCCGCCGGCCAGCAGCGCGAGCCCGACTGGCCGGCCGTGCTGGCCCTGCCGGGCACGCACCTGCATCTTTATGGCAAGACCGAGGCGCGGCCAGGCCGCAAGATGGGCCACCTGACGATCACCGGCGCCGAGCTGGCCGGCGTAGAGGCCAGCGCCCGCGCAGCCGCGCGCCTGCTGGGCCTGCCCGGGCTGGAACACGCCTAGATGATTCGCCCGGGCACGGACCCCGCCGCCCTGGCCGAGGGCGCCGGCCTGATTCGCGCGGGCCGGCTGGTGGGCTTTCCGACCGAAACCGTCTACGGCCTGGGCGCCGACGCCCGCAATGACGCCGCCGTGGCGCTGATTTACGCGGCCAAGGGCCGGCCGTCGGACCACCCGCTGATCGTGCATGTGGCCGAAGCCGCGCAGGTGGCCGACTACGCCATAGCGGTGCCCGTTTTTGCCGAGCGCCTGATCCGGGCTTTCTGGCCCGGGCCGCTGACGCTGATCTTGCCGCGCCGTGCGGGCGTGGCCAGCGCGGCTGCCGGCGGCCAGGGCTCAATCGGCCTGCGCTGCCCCTCGCACCCGGTGGCGCAGGCCTTGCTGCGCGCCTGCGGCACAGGCGTCGCAGCGCCCAGCGCCAACCGGTTTGGCCGGGTCAGCCCCACCACCGCCCGGCATGTGCAAGAGGAGTTGGGCGATGACTTGCTGGTGCTGGACGGCGGGCCTTGCGAGGTCGGCATCGAGTCCACCATCGTCGACTGCACGCGCGGCCAGCCGGTGTTGCTGCGCCCCGGCGTGCTCACGCGGGCGCAGCTCGAAGCGGCCTGCGGCGAGCCGGTACTGGACAAGGACGCGCCGGTGGCAGCCGCCGCGCCGCGCGCATCGGGCACGCTGGCCTCGCATTACGCGCCCAATGCGGCGCTGCGCTTGCTGCCGCTGGCGCCATTGCAGGCTGCGCTGGAGGCCATCAAACCAGCCGCCGGCCATGATGCAAGCCGTGCTGGCGGGGACCACGGGCGCATCGCGGTCTATGCCCGCTCCAAGCTGGCACTGCCTGCGGGCGTGCTGTACCGCGCCATGCCGCAGCAAGCGGCGGCCTGCGCGCATGAACTCTTTGCGGTGCTGCGCGAGCTCGACGCGCAAGCCGTGGCTCACATCTGGGTCGAGGCACCGCCAGACGCGCCTGAATGGGACGGTGTGCGCGACCGCCTGGCCCGGGCCGCGGCCTGAGTCAGGCGCCGGCGGGCGGGCAGCAGCTGCAAGCGCCCCCCGCGCCGCCATGCCGCAAGCGCTGGTAGCCGGTCTCTCCAGCTGAATTGACGGCTGAATTAGCGACCTGACCGTCACCCGCCGACGAAGCCGCTGAACGCGATGAACGCCCCAGCCAGGCCGGCACGCTCAAGGCGCGTGGCGCCAGACCGCCGCAAGCCGGGCACGGCGCGGGCTGGTCAAAGGCCGCCAGCGCTTGCCGCGCCGAGAAGGCGCCGCAGGCTGCACAGGCGTAGTCGTAAGTGGGCACCGGCTGTCACCAACCGCCGGATTCACCGCGCGAGATGTAGCGGCCCTGGCCGACCTGGCCCAGCCAGCGGTCCTTGTCGACGATGAGTTCGCCGCGCAGCAGCACCTGCCGCACCTTGCCGGTGACCTTTTTGCCCTCGAACAGCGTGAAGTCGCAGTTGCCGTGCTGGGTCTCGGCCGAGATCGTGTGTGGCTGAGCAGCGTCGAACAAGACGATGTCGGCGTCGCTGCCAACCGCAATGGTGCCCTTTTGCGGAAACAGGCCAAAGAGTTTGGCCGGCGCCGTGGCGGTCAGTTCGACAAAGCGGTTCAGCGAAATCCGGCCCGCACGCACGCCACCGTCAAACAGCGTGGCCAGGCGCGTCTCGACGCCGGGCACGCCGTTGGGTATTTTCGAAAAATCGTTCTGGCCGAAAGGCTTTTGCCTGACGCGGCCCAGATGCCCCTCTTTCATGCAGAACGGGCAGTGGTCGGTCGACACCAGTTGCAGATCGTCGGTGCGCAGCGCCGTCCACAAGGCTTTTTGCGACTCCTTCGAGCGCAGCGGCGGACTCATGACGTAGCGCGCCAGATCAAAGTCCTCGCTGTCATAGACGCTCTCGTCAAAGAAAAGGTAATGCGGGCAGGTTTCGGCAAACACCGGCACGCCCAGATCACGCGCCTCCACCACGTGCTTCAAGGCCTCTTTGGCCGACAAATGAACAAAGTAGACCGGCGCCTCGGCCAGCTCGGCGAGCTTGATGCCGCGGTGCGTGGCTTCGCCCTCCATCAGGGCTGGCCGCGTCAGCGCATGGTATTTGGGGGCGGTGTGGCCCTGAGCCAGCGCCTCCTTGATCAGCAGGTCGATGATGGTGCCGTTCTCGGCATGCAGGGCGATCATGCCGCCGTGCTGACCAACCATCCGCATGGCCTGAAAGATGGCTGCGTCATCGACCATCACCGAGCCCGGGTAGGCCATGAACATCTTGAAGCTCGAAACGCCCTCATGCCGGATCGCATGCTGCATGTCGGCCAGCACCTGCGTGTCCACGCCCGTCACGATGACATGAAAGCCGTAATCGATGCAGGCGCCGGCCGCGCCTTTGCTGCGCGCACGCTCAATCGCCTCGAGCACGCCAACACCCTGGCGCTGGAAGGCGAAATCCACGATGGTGGTGGTGCCGCCGAAAGCCGCCGAGCGGGTGCCCGACTCGAAACTGTCGCAGGTGGTGGAGTCCCCGAAGGTGTTGTCCATGTGGGTATGGCAGTCAACGCCGCCGGGCAGCACCAGCAGGCCGCTGGCGTCGATGATGCGCGTGTCGGCGCCGGCATCGAGCTGACGGCCGATGGCGCTGATCCGGCCGTCCTCGATCAGGATGTCGGCGGTGTAGTCGTCTACCGCCGTGATGATGCGGCCGTTGCGGATGATCGTGCGTGACATGAAAGGCCTCTTTGAAAGGTTAGGCTCGGGGACGGTGCGCAGGGCCGGGCCGCTCAGGCGCCTGCTTCGCTCAGCGCGCGCTCGAGCGTAGCGATTTCTTCGGTTGGCAGCGCCCCGATGGGCGGGCGCATGGCGTCGCTCGGGAAGCGGCCCAGCAGCTTCAGGCAAGCCTTCAGGCGCGCGTTCGCGTAGCCGCCCGGGGCGGTGCCGTAAATCGCCTTGGCCAGCGGGTAGATGCGCGCGTTCAACCTGCGGGCTTCCTCGAGGTCCTTGCGCTGCACCGCCGCCTCCAGCGCGATCACGAGTTCGGGCACGATGGCCGCCAGGCTCACCAGACTGCCGTCGCTGCCCACGGCCATGCAGGTGAACAGATGCTCGTCGCCCGACGCCATCATCGCCACATGCGGCGCCACGCGCTGGATCAGCAAGCGGTGGGCCTCGTAGGCGGCGGTCTCCCAGCTGCCCTCCTTGATGGCCACCACATGCGGCAGTTGCGCCAGTTGCGCCAGCACCTCGGGCCGGTAGGCCAGGCTGCCGGCGCGCACGCCCGCCTGGTAAAGCATCAAGGGCATCTGGGCGCGCGCGTTGGCGATCTCGTGGTGCCGCACAGCCATGTGCGCGTCTTGCGACAGGGCCCAGGAAAAGGGCGGAAACACCAGCACGGCGTCAGCCCCGGCCGCCTTGGCGTCGTCCACATGGCTTTGGGCTTCGCGGCTGTCCTCCGCATTGACGCCGCAGACAAGAACGGCGCGCTGACCGCAGACTTCCCGGGCGATCTCGGTGACGCGGCGCTTTTCCGGTCGCGAGAGCATGAAGTTTTCGCCGGCGTGGCCGTTGATCAGGAGGCCATGCATGCCGCTGACGAAAGCACAGGCCTCCAGGTGGCGGGCCAGTGTCTCTTCATCGATGCTGCCGTCCGCATGCAAGGGGCACAGCGTGGCGGCATAAATGCCGTTGAAAGGGTGGCTTCTTTCAGGAATCATCTTTTTCGGGACCTCATGCGCCAGGCATCGGCATGCCCAGCAGGCGGGCGGGATTGAACAAAGGCAAGTCGGGTGGCTGCCCCAGGATGTGCTGCGCCATGATCCGCCCCATGAAGGGGCCGCTGGTGTAGCCCGAGTGGGCACTGCCGACCACATAAGCATGGGCCACACCCGGCACGTCGCCAATCAGCGGCAGGGCATCGGCGGTCTCGGCCTCCAGGCCGAGCCAGACGCGCGCAATGCGCCCCTCGGCCAGCGCCGGCACGGCATAGGCGGCCAGCCGCATATTGCCCACCAGGTTTTGCGGCCGGGCCTCGAGGCCGCCCTGCTCGCGGTTACCGTCGCCCTGCCAGCCGCCGCCTATCAGCACCGTGCCGTTGGCGAACTGCTTGAGCGACAGCAGGCCATTGGCCACGCTGAGCACCGAGTGCATCACCGGACGCAGACGCTCGGTGACGATCAGCTGGTTGATCAGGACCTTGATGGGAATGTGAATGCCCATCATGGCCAGCAAGTTCTCGATCCAGACACCGCCGGCCAGCACGATGCGCCGGCCGTGCAACGGCGACTGTTCGCCATCGAAGTGAACGATGTGGCCGGCGTCGCCGGACTCGATCACTTCGACCGGGCTGTTTTGAAAGACATCGACCCCGGCGTTTTTGAGTGCGTGCGCCATGGCGCGGCCCGTCAGGTAGGCGCTGGCATAACCGTCAATCTCGCAGTAACCGGCCATCAGCAGGCCCGGGTGCAGGCCGGGCTCGATCTGGCGGGCACGCTCGGGCGTGATGATTTCGATCGGCGCGCCCTGCGCGCGGCGGGCCTGGGCGCGCAGCGTCAGCAACTCGCATTCGCCTTCGGTAAAAGCCAGCGTCAGCCCCGGCGCCTGGGTGGCCAGCACGCCCATGCCCAGCCATTTTTCGGCGTCCATCCACATCTGCCAGGCGCGCATGGCGTAGGGAATGAGCGCAGCGCGCGTCATGTGCAAGGTCAGGGTTCCGGCGTTGACGCCCGAGGCCTCGCGGCACAAGGTGCCGCGCTCCACCAGCGCGACCCGCATGCCGCCGCGCGCCAGATGCAGGGCGGTCGAGCAACCCATGACGCCGCCGCCGATGACAAGCGCGTCATAGGGCCGGGCCGCGCCGGACGCCTGCGACGGTGCGGCTTGCGTCGGGGTGGCCGGGGCGTCTGGCGTGTCTGGCGTACCTGGCATGCCCGGGGTGAAGGAGGCGAGCGTCATAGCGGCGCTGCCTTGGGAATCGGGATGTCGGCGTAGGTGTAGCTACCGGCCACGTCGGCGAGCGAGACCGGGCGCAAGGGGGCGCGTCCGGTGAAGCAGCCCACCGCCTCGCGGCTGCCCGTGTGCAGTGCCAGCAAGGCGCCCGCCACATCGCCGCAGGTGCGCCCCTGGCAGGGGCCCATGCCGCAGCGCGTCCAGGCTTTGAGCTGGTTGATGTCGCGCGCGCCTTCACGCGCGGCCGCGTCAATTTCGGCGCGGCGCACGTCCTCGCAGCGACACACCACGGTATCCGGCCTGATCGCCGCCACCGCGCCTTCGCGCAAGGCCATCAGGCCGGCCATGGCCTGCCCGAAGCGTGCCGGCCCGCGCCGTTGCGCCAGCAGGCTGGCGCGTTCATGCGCATAGGTGGGCGGGCTCAGGCGGCCCAGGTCGTTCGCGCAGGCCAGCGCGGCCAGCTCGCCGTGCGCGCCTGCCGCCGCTGCGCCGGCCACACCCGCGCCGTCGCCGGCCACGTACAGGCCGGGCACCGAGGTCCGGCCCATCTCGTCGGCCTCGGCGATCCAGCCACCGCGCTCAGGCACATAGCGATGGCGGGCGCGCAGCAAGCGCGTCACGTCGGTGCCGGGCACCAATCCGTGGCCGACAGTCACGCCGTCGGCGCTGAAGGAACGCCCGACCGAGCCGCGCAGCGGAGCGCCGCGGCCATCGACCGCTTGCACGCGCACCTCGAAGCCGCCGGCCGCCGGGCGGACAGATTCAATGCCGTGGCGGTAAAGAACCGGCACGCCCGCCAGCCGCAGCTTGGCCTGCCAGCGCAGGCCCTGCCACAACAGGTCAGGCCGCGCCACGAGCGCCGGCAAGGTGCGCAGCCAGTCGCTGCGGCTGGCCAGATCGATCACGGCGGCCACTTCGCCGCCGGCCTTCAAAATGCCATGGGCCACCGCCAGCAGCAGCGGCCCGCAGCCCGCCACCACGGTCC
>CAJAOB010000385.1 GCA_903941205.1 uncultured Burkholderiales bacterium
GGGCCTGGCTGTAGCTGAAGAACACGGCATTGCCGCGCTGGGGCAAGACCTCCAGCCCCACATCGGGGAAAACGGTGGCCCCGCCCGCCTCGGGCTCGTTCAGGTACATCACCACGGTGGCCACGCGCTGGCCACCGCGCTGCAAGATGCTCGGGGTGCCGGGTTCGGCCGGGTCAAAGTAATCGAAATGGGGCCGGTATTCGGCGCCCGGGCCGTAACGCAGCACTTGCACGCCTTCGCCGTTTTCAACCGGCCAGCCAAGCAAATGCGCAATGCGCGCCTCGATGCGGCGGATGAGCTCGCTCTCGCCACGCTCGAAGAACATGCCGTCGCTGGTGCGGGCCTGGTTTTTTTCCTCGCCGCCGGTTTTCACGTCCACCGTGAGTGAGCGCGCCATGCGCGGCGCCGCGGCGTCGATCAGGGCCTGGCATTCATCGCTGCTGAGCAGGCCTTCCAGCACCAGCAAGGGCGGGCTGTGCAAGACCACCGCCGCCTTGACGGCGCGGTCGCCAGCGTCCAGCACCAGACCTTGGCCGGCCAGGGCGGGCCAGGGAACGGGCAAGGTAGGCGTAGAGGGCAAAAAGGGCTGCGCGTTCGCAGCCTCCAGCGGCGACGCGCTGGCCGGGGCTTGCTGCATGGCGCCCATGAGCAAGGCGACCATCGACGGGCCCCAGCCCACATCAAGCAAGCCCTTGACGACCTGCTCGGGTGTGAAACCGGCGGCTTGCTGCTCGGCTATCCAGACGCGCACGGCGGGCGTGATTTCCTGAACCTGAGGCTGAAGCTGGGATTGCGGCTGGATCGTTGGCACGGGAAACCTCCTTGAAAATCAGCGGCTCTGGCGACGAAACACCAGACGCTCCGGCTCGGACACGTCGGGCGCAAACTGATAGCCCTCAAGGTTAAAGGATTCGAGCTTTTTCACGCTGACCAACTTGTTTCCAATGGCATAACGCACCATCAGTCCGCGCGCGCGCTTGGCCATGAAGCTGATGATTTTGTACTTGCCGTCCTTGAGTTCCTCGAACACGCAGCTCACCACGCGCGGCTTGAGCGCTTTTTTGTCCACCGCCTTGAAATACTCCTCGCTGGCGAGGTTGACGACCACGGGCGAGGCGTCCCCGGCCGCGCGCTCGTTGAGGTACTGGGCAATGGCGCTGCCCCAGAACTGGTAGAGGTTCTTCCCGCGCGACGTCGCCAGCGCGGTGCCCATTTCGAGCCGGTAAGGCTGCATCCAGTCGAGCGGCCGCAGCACCCCGTACAGCCCGCTCAAGATGCAAACATGCTGCTGCGCCCAGTCCAGCTGCGCTGGCGTGAGGGTGCGGGCATCCAGGCCCTCGTAAACATCGCCATTGAAGGCCAGCACGGCCTGCTTGGCGTTGTCGGCCGTGAACCGGGGCGACCAGGCTTCGTAGCGCGCCACATTCAGGCCCGAGAGCTTGTCAGACAGCGACATCAGCTCGGCGATCTGCTGCGGCGACTTTTCACGCAGCACCTCGATGAGCTCGGCCGACTGCGGCAA
>CAJAOB010000386.1 GCA_903941205.1 uncultured Burkholderiales bacterium
GTCTGGCCGGGGTCATGTCACCCGCGTATTCGTGTCACCCGCTTACTCGGCCCCCACGCCAATCGGCGCGGGCGCGGTCAGCACGATGCGGCTAAAAAGCCGGTCGTACAAGGGATCACGCACACCGCCGGCCATGGGGTCGCGGTCCTCGCTGAAAGCGGCATCGAGCAGCAGCCAGTCCTCGGGGCCCAGCAGGCGCTCGGCCTTGGGCAGCAGCTCGGTTTCCTCGGTGCGCATGTGCTCGAAGTAAAAGCGCAAATAGGCCTCAGCCGCATCGCTGAACGCCTGCCGGCGCGGCTCGCCCACCAGTTCCCAGGCCAGCAGCAGATGCTGCAATTCGCGCACCTTGCCCTCGCCCTTCATGTGGTCCGCCTCCAGCCGGCTGATCACCGGCATGAGTTCGGGCGCGGCGCGGGCCAGCCTCGGAAACAGCAGGTCGGACTCCTTGGGATGATGCTTGCGCTCGGGAAACTCGTCGATGTAAAACAGCATCGCGCGCAGCACATCAAAAAAGCGCTCCGGCTTATCGCCCGGCCCGCGCTTGAGCATGAGGTCGATGGAGCGCAACACGGCGGCCACGCCGGCATGTTCGTCCCGAATGATTTGCAAGGCAGTGTGTTACATGGCGGCTCCGCAGGTCTCGTGTGAACTCGCGCCAGTCTGGCAGCGCAACCGTCGGCGGGCTTTGACACAGGTCAACACCACCGCAGGCATGGGCGCCGGGCAGGTGCCTTCAGCCCCGCTTAATGCCGCCGGAGGCGCCAGCGCTTGAGCAGCAGCGCGTTGGACATCACGCTGACACTGGACAGCGCCATGGCCGCACCGGCCAGCACCGGGTTCAGGTAGCCCAGCGCGGCCAGCGGGATGCCGGCCACGTTGTAAGCAAAGGCCCAAAAGAGGTTTTGCCGGATCTTCATCACCGTGCGGTGCGAAATATCGATCGCGCCCTCGACCAGCGAGACATCGCCACGCATCAGCGTGATGCCGGCCGCGTGCATCGCCACATCGGTGCCCGTGCCCATGGCCATACCGATGTCCGCCGCCGCCAGCGCCGGCGCATCATTGACGCCATCGCCGACCATGATCACGGTGCCCCCACGCTCCCCACTGCGTGTGGTTCGCTGCCCCCCGAGGGGGTGCTGTTTTCCTTGGGACGGCCCGGCGGAGAACTCGGTGCCCCCACGCTTGTCGCTTCGCGTACTGCGCTGCCCCCCGAGGGGGTGTATTTTTCCTTGGGGCGGCACTGCGGAAAAATCGGTGCCCCCACGCTCCTCGCCGGGTTCGGCGTTGTGCTTTAAATGCGCCACTGCGGCGGCTTTTTCGCCGGGCAGGACGTCGGCCATCACTTCCTCTGGTTGCAGGCCGAGGCGGGCGCCCATGGCCAGGGCGGCGCTGCGGTTGTCGCCCG
The DNA here is from genome assembly GCA_903941205.1 of uncultured Burkholderiales bacterium. Classification (GTDB taxonomy): domain Bacteria; phylum Pseudomonadota; class Gammaproteobacteria; order Burkholderiales; family Burkholderiaceae_C; genus Polaromonas. The sequence goes on from CAJAOB010000386.1 coordinate 1,409, forward strand.
AAATCATCATGATGCGCAGGCCGCGCGCGCGCAGGCTGCTCAGTGCTTCGCGGGCGCCGGGCTTGGGTTCGTCGGCAAAAGCCATGAGGGCGCGCAGCACCAGTGCCTGCGGCGTGCTCTCGACCAGTGCCGACAAGCTGGCACCTTCGCCTTGCAGGCGCCGGGCCTCGGCGGCCAGGTTCTCGTCAAGCGCCACCCCCAGCTCGTTAGTCCAGCGCAGGCTGCCGATCAGGAAGGCGGCGCCATCGACCTCGCCTTCGGTGCCTCGCCCGGCCACGGCATGCACGGCTATGGGCGCCACCAAGGCCAGGCCGCGTTCTTTGGCGGCGTTCAGCACGGCACGCGCCAGCGGATGTTCGCTGCCGCTTTGCAAGCTGGCGGCCACGCGCAGCAAGCCGGCGTCGTCAGCCTGGCCGGCCGCCACAAAAGCCACCAGCCGCGGCTGGCCGACGGTGAGCGTGCCGGTCTTGTCAAAGGCCACGGTATCGGCGCGGTGCGCCAGTTCCAGCGCCTCGGCGTCCTTGATCAAAATACCTTCCTTGGCCGCCACGCCGGTGCCGGCCATGATGGCCGCTGGCGTGGCCAGACCGAGCGCGCAAGGGCAGGCGATCACCAGCACCGCCACCGACCGAATCAAAGCCACTTCCAGCGGTTGGCCCAACGCCAGCCAAGCGAGCAAGGTGACCAGCGCGATCAGCAGCACCACCGGTACAAACACCGCCGACACCTGGTCAACCAGGCGCTGAATCGGCGCCTTGGCGGCTTGGGCATCTTGCACCAGTCCGATGATCCGGGACAGCACCGTGTCGCCGCCGACCGCCGTAACTTGCATCAGCACGCGCCCGTCCCCGTTGATGCTGCCGCCTGTGAGCGCGTCACCTGCTTGCTTGCTGACCGGCAGCGGCTCGCCGGTCAGCATCGACTCGTCGACCTGGGTGCTTCCCTCTTGCAGCAGGCCATCGACCGGCACGCGCTCGCCAGGCAGCACCACCACCCGGTCGCCGACCAGCAGCTCACCCAGGGGAAGCTCGCTTTGCTCACCGCTCTGTAGGATCACGTGCGCCAGTGCCGGCCGCAGCGCATGCAGCGCCCGAATCGCCGCCGTGGTCTGGCGCTTGGCGCGCGCTTCAAGCCACTTGCCCAGCATCACCAGCGAGATCACCACCGCCGAAGCTTCAAAGTAAAGATGCGGCATGCTGCCCGGCTCGGCGCTCAGCCACAGCCACACCGACAAGCCCCAGCCCGCCGAGGTGCCGATGGCCACCAGCAAATCCATGTTGCCGCTGCGCGCCTTCAGCGCATGCCAGCCGGCACGGTAAAAGCGCGCGCCCAGCCAGAACTGCACCGGCGAGGCCAGCGCAAATTGCAGCCACGCCGGCAGCATCCAGTGGCGGCCAAACAAATCGGCCAGCATGGGCAGCACCAGCGGCGCCGACAAGGCCAGCGCCAGCGCCACCGGGCCAAAGCCGGTCCAGGGTGACGCGTCCTCGGGCTCATCCATGAGATCGGTCTCGCGCACACCGTAGCCGGCTTCGCGGACCGCGCGCCGAAGCACGGCTTCTGCACCGGCCGCAGGCGCAAACACGATGCGCGCCGACTCGGTCGCCAGGTTGACGGTGGCCTCGCGCACGCCCGGGACTTTTTTAAGCGCCCGTTCGACACGTGAGACACAAGACGCGCAAGTCATGCCCTCAATGCCGAGGTCCAGGCTGGCGTCAACATCAGCGGCTGACTGCGGCCGCGCTACAAGGGAGGATGCGTCAGGGGTGTTCATCGTTGCAGCTTAAACCTTGTCTCCATGGCAGAGTCAAGCGCTGCAAGGCCGAGACCCCTTGACCTTCCCACCATGGCAAGCTTCAGACTATGCTGGCACACCAACCCAAGGAGCCCAAATGACCCAAAACTTCACCGTCACCGGCATGACCTGCGGCCACTGCGAGCGCGCCGTCAAAACCGCCATCGCGCAACTCGACCCACAAGCTCAGGTCACGATAGACCGCGCCGCCAACCGCGTCGAGATCGACAGCGCACAGCCGCGCGACGCCCTGGCCAAAGCCATCGCCGGAGAAGGCTACCCGGTCAGCGCTTGAGGACGAACACCCCATGAGCGCACTTGTCGGCCTGCCGGTCAATATCGGCAGCGCCGCCGAACAATCCGGCGTCTCGGCCAAGATGATTCGCCACTACGAGTCGCTTGGTTTGCTCGGCAAGGTCAGGCGCACGGACAGCGGTTACCGGCAGTACAGCAGCGCCGAGGTGCATGTGCTGCGCTTTATCAAGCGGGCCCGCGACCTGGGCTTTTCCATGGCCGACATTGCCGAGCTGGTCAGCTTGTGGAACAACCGGCGCCGCGCCAGCGCCAGTGTCAAGCGCATCGCGCAAAAACACGCTGACGAGCTGGCCCGGCGCATTGTGGCCATGCAGGAAATGCAGCGCACGCTCGACACGCTGATGGCCAGCTGCCACGGTGACGACCGGCCCGACTGCCCGATTCTGGACGGGCTGGCAGGCGCCTGCCACAGCGCGACTGTCTAGGCGCCCGGCCGGGCTTGGCGCACGCTATCGGCCACACACTTGTTCAAGCAACTTTACAAAGCCATACCGTGAAGTCGCAGCGCCGATACAAACGCGCATCACACTGAACCCCAAGGAAACGCCCTGACCGGCGAGCCTTGTGTCTTCTCCGTATTCCCTCTTTATTGCAAACCGCACACCTTCAAGGAACCCGCCATGATCCATCCCGATAAAGCGCTTCGCCACATCATTCTTGCCGGCCTGCTCTGCGCGAGCGCCGGCTTCAGCGTGGCACAAGGCGGCCCCGGCATGCCCGGCGGCCACCACGGCGGCATGGGCCGACACGACCCGGCCGAAATGCACACGCGCATGCAGGCGCGCATGGACAAGCGCCTGGCCGAGTTCAAGCTCAAGCTCCAGATCACGCCGGCCCAGGAAACCGCGTGGACCAGCTTCGCCACGGCCCTGAAACCCTCCACACCTACCGACATGGCCGCACTTAAAGTGGAGCTGGACAAGTTGCCCACGCCTGAACGCCTGGACCGCATGCGCGCACTGCGGACCCAGCACATGGCCGAGATGAACACCCGCATGGACCAACGCGCCGACGCCACCAAGACTTTTTACGCAGTCTTGAGTGCCGAGCAGAAAAAGACGTTTGACGACGAATTCAGGCGCGCTGCCGGAGGCCGCGGCGGCCACCCGATGGGCGCAATGATGATGGGCGGCATGCACCCCATGGGCGGGCCCGGCGAAGCGCAGCCGGGCAGACACCATAGGCCTGGCGCCGCCAGCTGACTGGCCGGCGCTACCGCCGTGAACCCGCGCTCAGCCGATGGGTCGAATGCCGATCAGAGAGCCGTGCAGCCAGAACGCGAAGCCGGCCCAGGCAAGGGTACCGACGGCGACTGTGATGGCCGTGCGGCTCGCCCTGCCGGGCAGGCTGACCAGCCCGGCGCGTCGGTCACGCCGCCGCGAGCTGGCGAACATCACGATGGCCCAGACCAGGAAGCTGCCAAACAACAAGAGGCCTGCCAGGGTGCCGTTGGCCAGCAAATGCGCCAGCGCCCACGCCTTGGTGCCCAGCAGCATGGGGTGATGCAGCCGCGCCTTGAGCTGGTTGCCGGGCACGTACGCCGCCGTGACCAGCACAAACGCCAGCCAGGTCAGCGGTGCGGCCAGATGCCTCAGGCCGACGGGTGGGCTCCAAAGCTGCACCGGTTGCTGACGGGCCACCCCGTAGCCCCAAACCAGCAGCACAAAGCCCACGAGTGAAATCAGGGAATAAAGCCCTTTCCAAGGACCCTCGCCCAGGCGGCCGATGGTCCGGCTGCGCCAGCCGTCGGCCAGCAGGCGCGTGGAATGCACGCCCAAAAACATCAGCAAACCTGCCACCAGATAGATCAACATCATCACACCCCCATCATCGCCGGTCAGGACCTGGCCGGCGCCTTGCAAAACCCGGCCTGACCAACGCGGCCGGAAA
>CAJAOB010000387.1 GCA_903941205.1 uncultured Burkholderiales bacterium
ATCTCGGGCGTCATACCCTGGCTGCCTACCAATTGACGATAGCGCTCCATGTCGAGCGTGCCGTCTGGCTTTCGCAGGGATGCAATTTGGGGATTTTCCTGCAACTCGCGGGCAAGCCGCTGATCGCTGGTGACCAAATGCGACTTGTCGGCCGCAGCGGCCATGACGCGATCACGGACCAGTCTCTCGAGCGTTGCATAGCGCGCCTCGGGCGAATCCAGAAGCTTGATATCAATGGTCGGCATGGCTGCACGCAAGCGGTCAACTTCGTTGCGGTGCGCAGCATCCCACTCGGCCTGGGTGATGTCACGGCCGTCGACACGGGCCACCGAGACACTGCTTTCGCCACGGTTGTGGTCATTCAGACCGAGCAAAACGAAGGACGGAACGATCAACAAAAACAGCAACCACATCGTGATTTTGCTGTGCTTGCGAATGAAATCAAACATCTGGAAATTCCTGTGAGTCAAGCAAGCCCGGGTGTTGGCAAAGCGAAGCGATGTACGAAAAAAAAGCGAACCCAAGTTCGCCTTTTCTGGAGTTGTTGGTGGGTGCTGACGGGCTCGAACCGCCGACCTACGCCGTGTAAAGGCGCTGCTCTACCAACTGAGCTAAGCACCCCACCTCTAACTTCTTCATTCGATTACATCAGTTCAACGCGTCCTTGAGCGCTTTGCCCGGACGGAACTTTGGCACATTGGCGGACTCGATTTTAATCGCATCGCCCGTGCGGGGGTTGCGGCCGGTGCGGGCGGCTCGCTTTCCGACCGCAAAAGTCCCGAAACCGACCAGCGAAACCGAGCCGCCATTTTTCAAAGTGGCCTCGACCGCGCCAATGACAGCCTCCAGGGCACGGGTGGCTTCGGCTTTGGAAATGTCGGCCTGCTCAGCCATGTGGTCTATCAGTTCAGTCTTGTTCACGGGGCGCCCTCAGGAATAAAAGAAATCTGCGTGTGCAGCAAAAAAGACTGTCGCGGCCAAATCCGATACCAGGCACACGCAGACCAGTCACATGGGCCGCGCAAGCGCAATTGGCAAAAAGCCAGACGCTTTGCCCCGAGCGGGTACCGGGACTCGCGCACGGAGGCAAATAAATTGTCCGTAAGCAAAAGCCTTTCGTCAGCGCGGACCGGGATTCTAGTCCCGTTGAGCACCCACCGGTTTGCACTGAACCCCAATTGCGCATAGGGGGCCAGGCATGCTAGAGGGCCTTTGCGCGAGGCCCCAAGTTACTGGCCTGCTAAGGCCGCAGCAATCGCCTTGCCGACATCCGCCGTGCTGGCGGAGCCCCCGAGATCGGGGGTGCGTGGCGCGCCGCTTCCGGGAGCGAGGGTTTTTTCAATCGCGCCGAGAACTGCGTCATGCGCCTCTTTGTGACCCAGAAATTCGAGCATCATCGCGCCGCACCAGATCTGCCCTATAGGGTTCGCAATGCCCTTGCCCGCAATGTCTGGTGCCGAGCCGTGCACGGGCTCGAACAGGGACGGGAATTTGCCTTCCGGGTTGAGATTGGCGCTCGGCGCGATGCCGATGGTTCCGGTGCAGGCCGGACCCAGGTCGCTTAGGATATCGCCAAACAAATTACTGGCGACAACCACGTCAAAAAAGTCGGGGCGTTGTACAAAATGCGCTGTCAGGATGTCGATGTGGAATTTGTCCAGGCGCAGGTTCGGGTAAGCCTTGGCCATTTCCTCCACACGCTCGTCCCAGTAAGGCATGGAGATGGAAATACCGTTGGACTTGGTCGCGCTGGTCAGGTGCTTTTTGGGGCGCGATTGAGCGAGTTCGAAAGCGAATTTGAGCACACGGTCGACGCCGATGCGCGTGAACACCGACTCTTGGAGCACGAACTCGCGGTCGGTGCCGGGAAACGCCTTGCCGCCAATGCTCGAGTACTCGCCTTCGGTGTTTTCACGGACGATGTAAAAATCGATTTCCCCGGGTTGGCGCGGGCTGCCGTCGCGCCGTACCACCGGCGCGATGATGCCGGGCATCAGACGCGCAGGGCGCAGGTTGATGTACTGGTCAAACTCGCGGCGAAATAGCAACAGGGAGCCCCACAAAGACACATGGTCGGCGATTTTTTCAGGCCAGCCGACGGCGCCAAAGTAGAGGGCGTCATGTCCGCCGATTTGATCCTTCCAATCGTCGGGCAGCATCCTGCCGTGCTTTTCAAAATAGTCCCAGCTGGAAAAGTCGAAGTGATCGAACTGCAGGTCAATGCCGAACTTGCTGGCGGCGACTTCAAGCACACGGATGCCCTCGGGCATGACTTCCTTGCCGATGCCGTCGCCCGCGATGACGGCAATTCTTTTCTTGCCCATGTTTTTTTCCCTGTTCTTGTACATGATTTTTCCTTTTGAGTTCTCGGTTGAAATGGTCAATGGTCTGAATCGAGTGATCGCGCGGGGGCACGCCCCGCGACGGCGTCCAATTCAGGCACGCAGCGAGGCGGTGCGGTAACTCGTAGAAGCCGGCGCAATTGATTGCAGCCTCAGGCGGCGTCCTTCAAGCGTATTGTCGGGATATCGCGAAAATCTGTGACGTGCGGCTCTGACGCCCTGCGCGATTGCAGGACGGCTTGATTTTGGCTCATCGGATTACTTTGCGCAGAAATTACCGAGCGGCCGATTATTTCTTCAAGCGTATCAACACGAAAATTGGAAATACGCCGCTGAGGGTGTAGGGCAGTGATGCGGAGCGGGCGCTGAGCGCGCGCGACCAGGCCCGTCCGGCGGGCCTGGATCTTTCTCTTAACCTACCCTCTGGCGACTTGATTCGCGTGCGCTCGGCTTATGCCGGGCCACCCAGGTAATCTAAACCGCCGGCGGCTTTACTGCGGGTGCCGGCTTCGCCGGCCGCACGACAAGGCTGACGCCCAGGGCTGTGAGCGCGGTGCCGACCAGCGTGGCGGTAGTGACAATTTCGCCAAACAGGGCCCAGGCCATGATGGCCGTGGTAGGGGGCACCAGGTAAAGCAAACTGGTGACGGCAGTGGCCGCGCCGCGCTGGATCAGCAAATACAGCAAGGAACTGCCGCCCAGCGTGAGGGCAAGCACCGACCAGGCCATGGCGCCCAGGAACTCACGGTTCCAGACAATGGCCTCGCTTTCCAGCAGCGTCAGGGGCAGCGTGACAGCCAGCGCGGCGGCCAATTGGATCACGTTGGCGGTTCGCACGTCGGTCGGTTTCATGAAACGCTTTTGGTACAAGGTGCCGGCGGTGATGCTGACCAGCGCAAACACGGCCGCGGCCATGGTCTGCCAGCTGACTTCATTGCCCACGCCCAGTTTGCGCCACACCACCAGCAGCAACCCGCCCAGCCCCAAAGCGAGCCCCAGCCATTGCAAACGGCTGACCGGGCTGCCAGCCCCCTGCGGATCCGAAGTGCGGCCCGCCCATTGCGACACCCAGACGGCCGTTAGCACCGGCTGCAGCCCGACGATCAGGGCCGCCAGCCCCGAACCCATGCCCGACTTGACCGCCACCCAGACGCCCCCCAGATAACCCGCGTGCATCAGCACGCCGGTCACGGCCAAGTGAAGCCACTGGCGTCGGCCACGAGGCCAGGCGGCGCCGGAAAGCTGAATCCAGAGCAAAAAGCAAAAAATCGAAAAAAGGTAACGAAGGGCCAGAAAGCTCAGCGGCGGCGCGTACGGCAGACCGAACTTGGCGACGATGAAACCAGTGCTCCAGATCAGCACGAATACACCGGGCATGGCGCGCAGCCAGACGCTTGCATCTGCCGCGCCGGGCCCAGCGCCAGTACCCGTGCCTGAGGGTTGGCTCATTTGGCGCGGGCGCGAATTTCGGGCAGGGCTTTTTGCAGGTAGTACACCATGGACCAGACCGTCAGCACGGCCGACAACCAGATCAGCCAGGTGCCCCACACAAGCGTATTGATGGTGCCGAAGAGCACGCCGTCATAAAGCAGGAATGGAATCGCGATCATCTGCACGCTGGTCTTGACCTTGCCCAGCATGTGAACGGCGACGCTCCGGGTCGCACCGATCAGCGCCATCCATTCGCGCAGGGCCGAGATTGCGATCTCCCGGCCAATGATGATCAGGGCGACGAAAACATCGGCGCGCTGCAAGTGCACCAGCACCAGCAGGGATGCGCAGACCAGGAACTTATCAGCCACCGGGTCGAGGAAAGCGCCAAAGGAAGACGTCTGGTTGAGTTTGCGCGCCAGAAAACCATCCAGCCAGTCAGTCGCAGCAAAGACGATGAACATGAGCGTGGCGATCAGGTTGCGGCTGGCCGGCGCGATATCCAGGTAAAAAATACCCACGATCAGCGGGATGGCCACGATGCGGGTCCAGGTCATGACCGTCGGGATGGTGAGAAACATCTATGGATTTTCGCATGCACATTAGCAAGTCCCGCGCGCGTCAATGAAGAGCCCGGTAAATCTCGTCGGCCAGCTCGCGCGAAATACCCTCGACCTTGGCCAGATCCTCGGCGCTGGCTGAGGCCACGCCGCGAATGCCGCCAAAGCGCTGCAGCAAGCTGGCGCGCTTTTTCGGGCCGATGCCGGCGATGTCTTCGAGCTTGCTGCCGCCCACCCGCACTTTGGCCCGCCGCGCCCGCATGCCAGTGATGGCAAAGCGATGCGCTTCGTCGCGGATCTGCGCAATCAGCATCAGGGCTGCGGAGTCGCGCCCCAGGTACACCTTGTCGCGGCCATCGGCAAAAACCAGCTCCTCCAGACCGACCTTGCGGCCTTCGCCTTTTTCGACGCCGGCGATCAGGCCCAGATCAAGCCCCAGTTCCTCAAAGACTTCGCGCGCCATCGACACCTGACCCTTGCCGCCGTCGACCAGCACCAGGTCAGGCAGCCGGGCCTCGTTGTTGCGTGCGGCTTCGGCCAGTTTGGTGTAGCGGCGCAGGAGCACCTGACGCATGGCGGCATAGTCGTCGCCGGGCGTGATGCCTTCGATGTTGTAGCGCCTGTACTCGGCACTTTGCATCTTGTGCTCTTGAAACACCACGCAAGACGCCTGGGTGGCCTCGCCCGCCGTGTGCGAAATGTCAAAGCATTCGATGCGCAGGTCGTCGAGCTTGTCCAGCGGCATCTCCAGCGCTTCGGCCAGGGCGCGGGTGCGGGCCTGCTGCGAGCCCTGCTCGGCCAACAAGCGGGCCAGTTGCAGATCGGCATTTTTTTGCGCCATCTCCAGCCAGACACGGCGCTGTTCGCGCGGCTGGTGCGTGGCGGTGATCCTGACTCCCGTCTGCTCGGACAAAGCGCGAATCAAGTCCTTGCGGACAGGCGCGCTGCACACCAGCGTGGGCGGCACCGGCACGTCGATGTAATGCTGCGCGACGAAGGCTTCGAGAATGAGGGACTCGACCGACCTGGGCGCCGGGCTACTACCTGTCTTGCCTGTCCTGCCGGTCTTGCCCGTCTTGGCTGACTTGCCGGGTTTGTCGACGCCATCGACCGCCAGACCGGCGGGACCGACCTGGCCGGTTTGCTCGGCCTGTTCGGTTTGCTCCGCCAGATCGGCCTGCTCTGCCAGATCAGCATCCAGCGCGGCCAGCTCCGAGGCATCTTGCACATGGCTGGGAAAGTAAGGCCTGTCACCGAGATGCCTCCCGCCACGAACCATGGCGAGATTGACGCAGGCTTTGCCGCCATGGACCTTGACGGCCAGAATGTCGACGTCTGTATCGGCGTTCTTAGCTCCCAGTTCCATGGACTGCTGGTGCAGGATCTTCGACAGCGCTGCAATCTGGTTACGCAGCTCGGCCGCCAGCTCGAACTCGAGCCGCTCGGCGTGGTGCCGCATCTTGCGCTCCAGATCAGTCAGGATCTCCTGCGTCTGACCTCGCAGGAAACGCTCGGCGTTTGCGGAGTCCAGCCCGTACTGCTCGACGCTGACATGGCCTACACAGGGGGCTGAGCAGCGCTTGATCTGGTAGAGCAGGCAGGGCCGCGTGCGGTTGTTGAAGACCGTGTCTTCGCAGGTACGCAACCGAAACACCTTTTGCAGCAGCAAGATGGTTTCCTTGACCGCCCATGCGCTCGGGTAGGGGCCAAAGTAATGATGCTTTTTCTCGATCGCACCGCGGTAGTAAGCCATTCGCGGATAAAACAATGCCGATGGCGCGGCCCTATCGGCCTGACTGGCCGCCTCCGGCGGCCGGTGCATGGCCCGCTCGGGCAGCTGTGCCGCTGTGAGCTTGAGGTAGGGATAGCTTTTGTCGTCCCTGAAAAGAATATTAAAGCGCGGGTTGAGCGTCTTGATCAGGTCGTTTTCAAGCAGCAG
>CAJAOB010000388.1 GCA_903941205.1 uncultured Burkholderiales bacterium
AACCTGATGTTTCACCCCACAGAGCCGCGCGTGCTCGCTGTCCTTGACTGGGAACTGTCCACACTCGGGCATCCGCTGGCAGACTTCAGCTACCACTGCATGGCCTGGCACATTCCACCGGGCGCCTTCCGCGGCATTGGCGGCCTTGACCTGGGCAGCCTGGGCATTCCGCTGGAGGCGGACTACATCAAGCGCTACTGCGAACGTACGGGCATCACCTCACCCGAGGCGCTGGAGGCCGACTGGGCCTTTTACATGGCATACAACCTGTTTCGGATGGCCGCTATCCTGCAAGGCATCGCCAAGCGGGTGGAAGCTGGTACCGCGTCGAGCGCCCAAGCCGTCAGTTCAGCCGCCGGCGCCCGCCCCATGGCCCAACTGGCCTGGGATTTCGCCTTGCAAGCGCAGGGCAAGGCCGGCGGGGGCTAACTTTACCGTTGCAGTACCGCAGCCTTTGGCCGCATTTTTTCGTTCTGTTTTTCAGGAGCTTTCATGGACTTCAATTTCTCCCCCAAGGTTCAACAAATGCAGGCTCGCCTGCTTGAATTCATGGACGTACACATCTACCCGAACGAAGATCGTTTTTTCCGGGAAATTGCCGAAAACCGAGCCCGGGGCAACGCCTGGATACCCACCACCTTGATCGAGGAACTCAAGCCCAAAGCCAAGGCCGCAGGACTTTGGAACTTGTTCCTGCCGCATTCGCCGCGCGCGCCAGAGGGCTTGTCGAACCTCGAATACGCCCCGCTGTGCGAAATCATGGGCCGCGTGCCCTTCGCGGCCGAGGTGTTCAACTGCGCGGCGCCCGACACCGGCAACATGGAAACCATCGCCCGCTACGGCTCCGAGGCCAACAAGGACCGCTGGCTCGACCCGCTGCTGCGCGGCGAGATTCGCTCGGCCTTCCTGATGACCGAGCCCGAAGTCGCCTCCTCGGACGCCACCAACATCCAGTGCAGCATCCGCCGCGAAGGCGACGAATACGTGCTCAACGGCCTGAAATGGTGGTCCTCAGGCGCGGGTGATCCACGCTGCGCGGTCTACATCGTGATGGGCAAGACAGACCCAGAAGCGGGCCGGCATGAGCAGCAGTCGATGGTGCTGGTGCCCGCCAATTCGCCCGGAATCACCGTGATTCGCCCGCTGACGGTGTTCGGCTACGACGACGCCCCGCACGGTCACATGGAGGTGCGCCTGGAAAACGTGAGAGTGCCCGTCGGCAACATGCTGCTTGGCGAAGGGCGCGGTTTCGAAATCGCCCAGGGTCGCCTTGGCCCCGGACGCATCCACCACTGCATGCGCAGCATCGGCATCGCCGAACGCGCGCTAGAACTCATGTGCAAAAGGCTGAATATGCGCGTGGCTTTTGGCCGCCCGATTGCCCGTCAGTCCGTCTGGTCAGAGCGCATCGCTGACGCCCGCTGCATGATCGAGCAGGCCCGCCTGCTCACCCTCAAAGCCGCCTACATGATGGACACGGTAGGCAACAAGGTTGCGAAGGCCGAGATCGCGATGATCAAGGTCGTGGCACCCAATATGGCCTGCCAGATCATCGACTGGGCCATACAGGCTCACGGCGGTGGCGGTGTCTCAAGCGACTTCCCGCTGGCCTATGCCTACGCACACCAGCGGACACTGCGGCTGGCCGACGGCCCTGACGAGGTGCACCGCGCCTCATTGGCCAAACTCGAGTTAGCCAAACATCTGCTCATGCCCGGCGAAGTGGAAATGCCGGTCACGCGCGGCTTTTGATTGCACGCCCGTATCTCCAGCAGCGTCTGATTTACATTTCGACCTCTCGAGCCACTTTCCATTAAAGTGCTACGCAGCCTAACTCAACTACACAAAAGCAATCCCGATGATCAAGGTTTACTCATGGGCAACGCCCAACGGCCACAAGGTCCACATCATGCTCGAAGAATGCGGCTTGCGTCAGGGTCGCGACTGGGAAGCGATCCCTGTCAACATTGGCGCAGGTGATCAGTTCAAGCCGGAGTTTCTGGCCATCAGCCCTAACAACCGGATTCCGGCCATCGTGGACCCAAACGGCCCGGACGGCAAACCCATGGCGCTGTTCGAATCCGGCGCCATCCTGATGTACCTGGCCGCCAAGACCGGCAAGTTCTTGCCCAAGAGCGACCGCCTCAAGTACCAGGTGCTGCAGTGGCTGATGTTCCAGATGGGAGGCGTTGGCCCCATGCTCGGCCAAACGCACCACTTTCGCATTTACGCGCCCGAAAAGGTGGAATACGCAATCAACCGCTACACCAATGAAACCAAGCGCCTGTACGGGGTGATGGACAAGCAGTTGTCGAGCAGCAAGTTCATCGCCTGCAACCAGTACACGATTGCCGACATCGCCATCTTCCCGTGGCTGCGCAACTGGGCCAATCAAGGCATCGACTGGGCCGACTACCCGCACCTCAAGCGCTGGTTCGACCTGATCAGCGAGCGCCCCGCCGTCAAGCGCGGCGTACAGGTTCTGGTCGCACTGCGCCCGCCCGTGCACGACGCCAAGGCCAAGGAGGTCCTATTCGGCAAAGAGCAACTCTTGCGTCGCTGAGAACGTCAACCCAGGCAGATCCCGCGCGCGAGCGATAAATTTCAAATTCAGGGCAAACACAGCCCTCGAGAACGCTATAATTTCCAACTTGTCGGAGTGTGGCGCAGTCTGGTAGCGCACCTGGTTTGGGACCAGGGGGTCCAAGGTTCGAATCCTTGTACTCCGACCAAGAATCCTTTCAAAAAAGCTCACCTCGTGGGCTTTTTTCGTATCTGCCCGTAGCTCAGTTGGATAGAGCATCAGCCTTCTAAGCTGAGGGTCGGGGGTTCGATCCCCTCCGGGCAGACCAATTCGGCTGATCAGGACGGCGCAGTTCCCACCAAAAACACGCTTGCCTGACTTTCTGTGAGTCTTGAAGTGGCTCACCAACAGGCCCGAGCAAGATCGGATCAATGCAGCACGGGGACCAGCGCCTTTGAAGCATTCGAGTACGTACCGCCCCTGCCAGTCAGTTCTTGCCGCAAGCAGGCTCGAGCGGGCTTAAACAATCAAAATGGCCAGGTGGCCACCTCTTTTTGCTATTTTTCCTAGCCTGAAAGAAGTATCCAACGGCGAGGCTGCGTTTCCCGAAGAGATGATCCAGGGATCATGTTCAAAACTCCGCCCGCCCCCTCGATTAAGGCACGCAAATTGCTGGCTCTAACGACATGAAACAAACAGACCTTGGCCTCGATCTCAGTACCCGGCGCACGCGCAAGCAAGTCTTGCTCAGTGAAATGAAC
>CAJAOB010000389.1 GCA_903941205.1 uncultured Burkholderiales bacterium
CCCATGTCACCGGTGCACAGCAGCATCACGCGGTAAGGCAGGCCAAGCGCTTGCAGCACGGCCTCGGCGTGGCCGGTCATGGCTTCGAGGGCTTCGTAGCTTTTTTCGGGGTGAACAATCTGCACCATCTCGACCTTGTCGAACTGGTGCTGGCGAATCATGCCGCGGGTGTCGCGGCCGTAGCTGCCGGCCTCCGACCTGAAGCACGGCGTGTGCGCAGTCAGGCGCAGGGGCAGGTCGGCTTCGGCCAGGATCTCGTCGCGCACCAGGTTGGTCAGCGGCACTTCCGAAGTCGGGATCAGGTACAGCGCGGCGTTCTCGGCCTCGCCTTCCTGGCCGCCTTTTTTGGCGGCAAACAGGTCTTCTTCAAACTTGGGCAGTTGGCCAGTGCCGCGCAGCGAATCGGCGTTGACGATGTAGGGCACATAGCATTCGGTGTAGCCATGCTTTTGCGTTTGCATGTCCAGCATGAACTGCGACAGCGCACGGTGCAGGCGGGCCAGCGGGCCCTGCATGACGGTAAAACGTGAACCGGTGAGTTTGGTACCCCGCTCGAAATCAAGACCCAGCGGCTCGCCGATGTCGACATGGTCTTTGGCCGCAAAACCCAGCGGCGCGGGCGCGCCACCCAGGCCTTGCGTGGGCGTCCATTTGCGCACTTCCACGTTGCCGGCCTCGCCAGCGCCTTCGGGCACGCTGTCGTGCGGCAGGTTGGGCACGGCCAGCAGCAGGGACTGCATGGCGATCTGGATCTGGTCGAGCCGGGTCGCGGTGCTTTCGAGTTCAGCCTTGGAGGCACTGACCTGGGCCATCACGGCACTGGCGTCTTCGCCCTTGGATTTGAGCTGGCCGATTTGCTTGGACAGGCTGTTGCGCTGGTTTTGCAGCTCTTCGGTGCGAATCTGGCAGGTCTTGCGTTCGGCTTCCAGCGACTGGAAAGCCTCGACATTCAAAAAAGCCTGGGGGCGTTTGCGGGTGTCCAGGCGGGCGATGGCCGAGGGAAGGTCTTTGCGTAGGAGATTGATGTCAAGCATCCGGGGATTTTAAGGGTCCCTGCCCCGGGCTCTCAGGCGCCGGGCGAGTGCAGACGGCTGCTGTCGGCTTCCAGCGTCTGCTCGGTGTTCATGCGCAAGCCTTTGGGCAGCGGAAACTTGATGGTTTCCTCGATGCCGTCCATCTTGCGCACCGACACAGCGCCCAGCGCACGAATCCGGCCGATTACTTGCTGCACCAGAATGTCGGGCGCCGAAGCCCCCGCCGTCAGGCCGACCCGGTTGCGGCCTTCGAACCAGCTTTCCTGCAATTCGCTGGCCTCGTCAACCATATAGGCTTCGGTGCCAAGCTTGGCCGCGAGCTCGCGCAGGCGGTTGCTATTGGAACTGGTCGGGCTGCCCACCACAATGAGAATGTCGACCTGAGAGCTCATCACCTTGACCGCGTCCTGGCGGTTTTGCGTGGCATAGCAAATATCCTGCTGCTTGGGCTCCCGCACCATCGGAAAGCGCGCCTTCACGGCCGCGCTGATCTCGGCGGCGTCGTCCACACTGAGCGTGGTTTGCGTGACCACCGCCAAGAGCGCGGTCTGGCTCGGCTGGATGCGCGCGACGTCGGCCACGTCTTCGACCAGGTGAATGCCGCTGTCGAGCTGGCCCATGGTGCCCTCGACTTCCGGGTGGCCCTTGTGGCCGATCATGATGAATTCGTAGCCTTCCTTGTGCAGCTTGGCGACTTCCACATGCACCTTGGTGACCAGCGGGCAGGTGGCATCAAAGATCTGGAAGCCGCGCGCGCGGGCTTCGTCCTGCACCGCCCGGCTCACGCCGTGGGCGCTGAACACCAGCGTGGCGCCGGGCGGCACATCCCGGAGCTCCTCAATGAAGATCGCGCCTTTTTCCTTGAGGTCGTTGACCACGTAGGTGTTGTGAACAATCTCGTGGCGCACATAAATCGGCGCACCAAACTTGATGATCGCCCGCTCGACGATCTCGATCGCGCGGTCAACGCCGGCGCAAAAGCCGCGCGGCTCGGCCAGCAGGATTTCCTGGGGTTGGGAAGAAGCTTTCATGTTCACAGGACTCCGATCACGTGGACTTCAAACACCACGGCCTGGCCGGCCAGAGGATGGTTGAAGTCAAACTGCAGGGCACTGCCGTCTTCCTTGACCTGCTGGACGGCGCCAGCGTACTGGCCCATGCCGTCGGGCGTGGGGAACTGAACCACGTCGCCGGGCTTGTACTGCTCGTCCGGATCGCCCAATTCGTTGAGCAGCTTGCGCCCGACCCACTGGATCAGCTCGGGATTGCGTTCGCCAAAGGCCTCGCCGGCAGGAACGTCGAAAGTCGCTCGCGTGCCTTCGGGCAGGCCCAGCAGGCGCTGCTCGAGCGCTGGCGACAATTGGCCGCTGCCCAGGCTGAGGGTGGCGGGCTTGTCCTTGAAGGTGTTGATGATGTCCTCGCCCGGCTGCCCTTCGGTGGCGGGGGCGGCCATGCGGTAGTGCAGGGTCAGGAACGAAGCAGGCGTCACCACGGGCAGGGCTTCGGCGGCGGTCACAGGGTCGGACAAGGCTGACGACATGGGCAACTTTCGATGCAGGAGGCAGGCCTGCAAGAGCTTGAACAGTTTGAACGGCTAGAACGATGCATTCGGGCCGCGGGCAATCGCCTCACAGACCGCAGCACCCATTGTAGGAAGCCGAGAACCCGGGAGGCCGAAAATAGGCCTGAGACAGGCCGGAAGCCAAAAGCAGGGCCTGTCGCCCTGCCCGCGGCGCATCCCCTGCACGCGATTTTGGATCGGTTACGGGCAAGCAGCGGCACGGCTTGGAGGCTTTTCGAAAGCGTCAGGCACGGCAGCCTGAAAAGAGTGTTTCAAGCGGGCTTGTCGAGCGATTTTTGATCCGCGCTGAACAAAGTGTAGAAATCGTCGAGGCCCGGCTGGTTAAGCTGGCCGAATGTTGCTCAAAGACCTCCCCAAAGACGCTCGCCCCCGGGAAAAGCTGCTGGCGCGCGGCGCTGGCGCCCTGAGTGACGCCGAATTGCTGGCGCTGCTGCTGCGCAGCGGCATACGCGGCAAGAACGTCTTGATGCTGGCCCAGGAGCTGGTCGACCGCTTCGGCGGCATCGCCGGTTTGCTGCACACATCGGCCGAGGCGCTCAAGACCATCAAGGGCCTGGGTCCGGCCAAGCGGGCAGAACTGGGGGCGGTGCTAGAACTCTCGCGCCGCGCGCTGGTCCAGCGGCTGGAAGAAAAGCCGCTTTTTTCCACCCCGCAGGCCGTGCGCAATTACTTGCAGTTGCAAATTGGCGGCCGGCCGCACGAGATATTTGCAGTGCTGTTCCTGGACAGCCAGCACCGGCTGATCGCGCTGGAGGAAATGTTTCGCGGCACCCTGACGCAAACCAGCGTCTACCCGCGCGAAGTGGTGCGGCGCGCGCTGGACCTGCATGCCGGCAGCGTGGTGCTGGCGCACAACCACCCCAGCGGCACAGCCCAGCCCTCACGGGCCGACGAAGCGCTGACGCAAACACTCAAAGCGGCGCTGGCGCTGGTTGATGTGCGAGTACTCGACCATTTTGTGGTGACAAGCCACCAGGCAGTCTCCATGGCGGAGCTTGGATTGGTCTAAAGTCCCGGGCATGCAAAAGTCCGCCATCAAAGACCTGAGCGGCCTCAAAGCCCTGAAGGCCCTGAAACTCGAAATCGAAGCACGCGAGCGACTGGCGGCCGAACAGGAAGCCATCCGCCAGGCTGTCGCCCGCCAGCGACAGGCCGAACGCGAACTTTTTTCGAACACGGTCGGCCCGGTGAAGGCCCTGCCAGCGCGGCACGACCCGAGCCAGAAGGCCCGGCTCAAGCCCCAGCCCCCGGCCCCCGTGCCGGTGCAACACCAGCTTGACGAGCAGGCCGTCATGCGCGAAGCGCTGTCCGAAGAGTTCGACGTGGAAACCCTGCTCGATACCGACGATACGCTGAGCTTCCGTCGCCCCGGCATGGGCCCGGACGTGCTGCGCAAGCTCCGGCGCGGCGGCTGGAGCATCCAGGGCCAGATCGATCTGCATGGCCTGCGCCGGGACGACGCGCGCGACAAGCTCGCCGAGTTCATCCGCGAAGCCCACAAAACCGGCTGGCGCTGCGTGCGCGTGGTCCACGGCAAGGGCCTGGGCTCGCCGGGCAAGACGCCTGTGCTCAAAGGTCGGGTGCAAGGCTGGCTGATCCAGAAAAAGGAAGTGCTGGCCTTTGCCCAGGCCCGGCCCGCCGAAGGCGGCGCCGGTGCGCTGATGGTTTTACTGGCGCAGAGCTGAGGGCGTGAACGAGCTCAGCTCGCTGTGACAGGTGCGGCGCACAGAACTGCCGAAAGCCGGCTCAAGCCGGGCTACGACCTGAAATTTCCTTCCGGCCCGCAAACCCCGGCTGCAACACCGCGCCAAACACGCCAAGGCCGAGCCTTGCGCACTTTGCTCAGCGAGCCTGCAAACGGTTGATGTATTCAAGCAAAGCCAGCAGACGCGAACGAACCAGCGCCTCCGGGTCGTAAGGCAC
This sequence comes from uncultured Burkholderiales bacterium, assembly GCA_903941205.1. Taxonomy (GTDB): domain Bacteria; phylum Pseudomonadota; class Gammaproteobacteria; order Burkholderiales; family Burkholderiaceae_C; genus Polaromonas. The sequence continues at coordinate 4,540 of CAJAOB010000389.1, forward strand.
ATCCATGTAGTACTGGGCGTCTTCGATACGGTAAGCGCGGCCCCAGACCGGCATGTCGCGCGCTCCATGCGCCGGAACACCCGCACCCTCGACCACCTGGTAGAGGCGATTCATGGGGAAAACGCCCTGGTTGTTCTTGGCCAGCAAGGTCAGGTCGGGTGGGCTGCGGCGCAGCAATTCCACCAAAGGTCCGTTGCCTTTGCCGCTGACGCCGTGGCAGCTGGCGCAGTTGGTCTCGAATTCACGCTTGCCAAAGTCGGTCGCCCGCGCCGGCGGCGGACTCTGGGCCAAGGCTGCGCTGCATATCAGCGCAGCCAATGCGGTTGCGGAAAAGCGGACCATCTTGCGCATGTAATCTCTCCTCGTTGACTTGCTGGTTTGCACAGTGTGGAAGGAGCGGCAGCGCAGCACACTCAGCGCTCGCCGCATTCGCATGAAGGAAGTTGCTCACGCAGAGCCAGCCGGCCGACGCGTCGAAAGGTGAGTCGAAAGGTGACTCGAGCCAAGGAAAGACAGGCCGAGGCCATCGAGCTCGGCGCTTCTTGACTGATTTGACTGGTTTGGCTGTTTTGTCGGGTTTGGCCTCGTCAGGCTTTAACGCTTTCAGTCCAGAAGCCGCCCGATCGGCCCGACGAATTCGTTGTTGGCCGCCCAGCCGCCCATGACATGGCTGCCGATCAGGGCCGGGTCTTCGGGGGGCACGCTGGCGAGCACGGCGGCGGCATGGCGCTCGGCATCGTCTTCGGGCCGGTAGCCGAGCCTGAAGGCGGCGGCGTTGTCAAAAAACCCCCGGGCGTTGCCGGAAACACCATAAACCACCTCGTAATGCAGGTCGGGATGGCGGCAGCCTATGCGCACCAGCTGCGCCAGGTCGCGCCAGCTTGACCAGATCGACAGGCGGCGCTGGTCGATCGGCCGGGCTTCGACGAAACCGATGCGGATGCACAGCACGCGCAAGCCGTATTTGTCTGCGTACAGGGCGCCGATCTGCTCGCCAAAACCCTTGGTGAGGCCGTAGCGGCTGTCGGGCCTGAGCAGGACCTCGGTGCCGATGCGGCGCCAGCGCGGGTAGTAACCCACCACATGGTGCGAGCTGGCAAAAATCACCCGCCCGACGCCGGCCAGCCGCGCGGCCTCGAACACGTTGAAGGCGCCCAGCACGTTGCCAGCGACCTGCTCATCCATGGGCGCATCCGTCGTGCAACCGGCCAGATGCACGACGGCGCTGACGCCAAGCATGGCGCTTTGCAAGCCCGCCAGATCGCCAATGTCGCCCTGCACCGCCGACTCATGCGCGGCCAGGCCGCTGACCGGCTGCCGGTCAAACAGGCGCAAGACCAGGCCATCGGAGGCGAGTTCGCGTCTAAGGCCGCCGCCCACCAGGCCGGCCGCGCCGGTGATCAGGATCGTCATGCGTGCATCTCCCGGGCGCCGGCCCGCTTAAAAGTCGTTTTCAAAAGGTCCGTTCTTGACAAAACCGCCGCCCTGGTAAATCCGCGCCGGATCGGCCGGGTCCAGCGCCGGCACGCGCTCGCGCTCACTTCGAAAAGCCTCGGCGCTGTCCCGCGGCTCAAAGCCAAGATGGCGCGCACCGGCATTGCTCCACCAGGGGTCGCGGTTGTCAGACACCCCGTAAGCCACCGTGTAGCCCAGGCTGGGGGCAAAAAGGCAACAACGCACCAGCTCGCTCAGGTCGCGGTAGCTCAGCCAGGTGTGCAACATGCGGCGGTCCACCGGTTCGTGCGTGGCCGAGCCAATGCGCAGGCAGGCGCTTTGAATGCCGTAGCGGTCAAAGTAAAAGCGGGCGACGTCCTCGCCAAAGGATTTCGACAGCCCGTAATGGCCGTCCGGGCGGCGCTCGCAATTGGTCTCGAGCAGATCGCCCTGGCGGTGAAAGCCGACCACATGGTTGGAACTGGCAAACACCACCCGCTCGACGCCGTGGCGGCGCGCGCCCTCGTAGATGTGCATCACGCCGCGGATGTTGGCGTCGAGAATCTTCTCGAAGGGCTGCTCATTGGGAATGCCGCCCATGTGCACGATGGCCTGACAGCCCTGCACGAGGCGGTCCACCGCCAGTTTGTCCGACAGCTCGCAGGGCACGACTTCCTCGCCCGCCACGGCCGGCGCCATGGGCGCGATGTCGGACAGGCGCAGGGTCTGTGCGTGGGGGCGCAGGCTGCCGCGCAAGTGGCTGCCGAGCCGGCCGGCCGCGCCGGTGATGAGAAGTCGCTTGATCATGGGGGTGCCTGTGTCAGGTGCGAGTTGCGAAGGTGTGGTTTGCGAAGGATGGCTTGGGAAAGACGACTTGGGAAAGGGGTGGCTTGCGCGCCTTCAGCCGCGGCTTCCTGAAGTCCCTTGGGCCGGGCCGTCAGGTCAAGCCGGCGTCGGCCTAGCTGCCGAACATACGCAAGCGTGTTTCTTCCAGATGCCTGCGCATGGCGGCTTCGGCGGCCACCGGGTCGCGGGCAAGGATCGCCTGCACCACGTCGCCATGCTCGGCCTGCACGCGGTGCAAGCGCTCGGTGCTTTTGCTGAGCGACAAATTGCGCATCAGGTTCATGCCGAACTCCATGTGCTGCTCGATGGACGCCAGCACCGAGACAAAAAACTGGTTCTTGCTGGCATGCGCCACAGCCAGGTGAAAGCCGAAATCTTCATCAACCCCGAGGGCGCTGGTAGCGACGGCTTGCTCAAGGCGCCTGAGTGCTTCCTGAATGCGCGCCAGATCGGCCTCGTCGGCCATCACGGCGGCCAGGGCGGCGGCACCGCTTTCCACGACAATGCGAAATTCCAGGCAGCGGCGCACGTCCGAGAGCGACTCCAGCGGCATGAAACGCGGCAGGTCCGGGTCGGGGCGGCGCGTGACAAAAGTGCCCGCGCCCTGGCGGCTGGCAATGATGCCGTCCGAGCGCAGGCGCGACAGCGCCTCGCGCACCGTCGGGCGCGAGGTCTTGAATTGCTCGGCCAGCGTCTGCTCGGTCGACAGCTTGTCGCCCTCCTTCAAGTCGCCTTGAATGATGAGCTCCAGCAGGCCTTTGTAAACCTGATCAACGAGTCCTTTGGCAGCGCGCGTGGTGTTCATGGTCAGGCTTGGGTCGGATAGGGCGATCAGCGTCGTCGTTGCGGGGCTGCTGGCTGGCTTCTTGACCGCTGCCGGAGGTTGCTGGAGGGACAGTCGCTGTTCAATGCAGGGCGGCAGAGCCGGTCTGGCGGGTCTGGGGGCTCTGGTGGGTTTGGGTCAAATCAAAGGCTAGCAACTCGCGTGCCGCCGCCTGCACGGCCGGGCGCATGGCCTCGGGGGTGGCGCTGAGCAAAGGCAGTTGCGCGCCCATGTCGGCCAGACCGCTCCAGCTCACCGCATCGTGCAACACGCGGATCAAGGACACGTTGTCGCGCAAGGTCTCCAGCGGCAAAAAGGCGTTGTAAAGCATTTGCGCCTTTTCCCTGTTGCCCGCCTTGAGCGCCTTGAGCAAACCCATGCAGGCACGCGGCGCCAGGCAGCCCGAGCCGGTGGTAAACGAGCTCAGGCCCCAGGCGCCGACATGCGAGAGCACCGGTCTTTCACCCATTCCGCTGACGATGCGGGCGGTCGAGATCCGGTCAATCATGCCTTGCAGGTAAGCGTCCTGCGCCGGGTCCGGGCGCACGACGGCATATTTGACGCAGAGCACCTGACCGCCTTCAACCAGGCCTTGCAGCCGGTCCAGGTCGATGTAGTGCTCGCTCTTGACGTAGAGCGTGACGGGAATGCCGGCGGCATCCACAAAGCGCTCGATGCCGTCGGCGACGCCCTCGGGCGTGGTGAAGCCCTGCATCGGCAAGACCATGGCCGTGCGGTAGCCGGTGCCCTTGAGCATCTGCGCCTGCTCGATCATCTTGCCGAAGTCCGGGCCGATGGACGGAATCACGCGGGTCCCGGGGCCTGCGGCCTCGGCCAGCATGTCCAGCAGGGGCGCATATTCGCGCAAGGGCATGTGATAGATGTTGGCGTTGCCACCATAGAGCAAGGTCTTGATGCCGCCGGACTCGATATGGCGGATCAACTGCGCATTGGCCTGCGGGTTGATCGACAGGTCAGTGCGGCGCGCCAGCGGCGGCACCGCGAGCACAGTTTCAGCAAATTCGGTCAGGGTGATCGCGGAAGTCTTCATGGGCGCTTGCTCAAAAATTGGTTTCGTATGACAAATTTAAATATGTAAGACAAATTTGTCGGTCGAAAAAACGTTTTTAGACCATAACATGCGGATTATTGGCATTCACTAGGGTTTGTATGGGTCTTCATTCGCTTGACAGCGGATTGGTTGTCAAACAAAGTCACAGTTCCGTAGCGCTATTCCTGCAGGGTCTAAACCTACGGTGAAGCCGGCCGGGGTTGCATGCCCCCGGTCCATCCGAATTTATTTATGCCGGAGTTTTTTTGTATGAAGCCATCTTCTCGCTCGACCTCCACGCCGCGAAATCCTGATCGCCGCCAAGTCCTCCAAGGTTTTGCCGGCGCTGCGGCGCTGGCCAGTCTGGGCGCTGGCAGCAGCGCCTGGGCCCAGACTGGCAAAGAAGCGCCGGCCCTGGCCAAGCTGGTGGCTGAGGGCAAACTGGCGCCCCTGGCGCAACGCCTGCCGAGCAATCCGCTGGTGATTCAGGCAGAAAAAGTCGGCAGCTACGGCGGCGCCATTCGGCGCGGCCTGCGCGGCAGCGCCGACCACAACGGCATCTTGCGCATGGTCGGCAACCAGGGCCTGGTGCGCTGGAACCTGGCTTTCACCTCGGTACTGCCCAACGTGGCCCACAAGTGGGACGTCAACGCCACCTCCACCGAGTTCACCTTTCATCTGCGCAAGGGCATGAAGTGGTCTGACGGCAAGCCCTTCACCGCCGACGACATCGTTTTCTCGATCGAGGACTGCGCCAAGAACGCCGAGCTGTACAAGTCGGTGCCTTCGACGCTGGTGATTGCCGGCAAGCCCTGTCAGGTCAGCAAGATTGACGATGTCACGGTCAAATTCACCTTTGCCTCGCCATATGCCTTGTTCCTGGAGCAAATGGCCACGCCGCTGGGCCAGTACCCGACCCTGTTTCCCAAACACTATTGCAGCCAGTTCCACCCCAAGTACAACCCGCAGGCCGCAGACCAGGCCAAGGCCGCCAACATGTCGGACTGGGCGCAGATGTTCCGCGCCAAGTGCGGCGACATCGAAATTCCCTCGCGCTGGGGCAATGCCGAAAAGCCGACCATCGATCCCTGGGTGATCACTGAGGCTTACACGGGCGGCGCCACCCGCGTGGTCATGCAGCGCAACCCGCACTTCTGGCAAGTCGACCAGAACGGCCAGCAATTGCCTTACATCGACAGCCTGAACTTCAGCATCGCCCAAGACGTCGAGTCGCTGATGCTGGCGGCGCTGTCGGGCAATCTGGACATTCAGGAGCGCCACATCGACTCGCTGCAAAACAAGCCGACCTTGTCGCAGAACATGCAAAAAGGCGGCTACCGGCTGATCGAGCTGATCGCCTCGGGCGCGCAGCAGGTTCAGATCTACCTGAACATGACGCACAAGGACCCGAAAAAGCGCGAGATGTTTGCCAACAAGCAGTTCCGCCAGGCGCTGTCGCTGGGCATCAACCGCAAGGAAATCATCGATCTGGTTTACCTCGGCCAGTCCAAGCCTTACCAGACCGGCCCGCGCCCCGGCCACCCCTGGTACCACGAGAAACTGGCAACCCAGTTCACCCAGCACGACCCGAAACAGGCCAATGCCATTCTGGACAAACTGGGCTACGCCAAACGCGATGCGCAAAAGTTCCGCCTGCGCCCGGACGGCGAACGCGTGTTCTTTGCCATTGACGTGATCCCCACCCTGTACCCGGATGCCGTTGACACGCTGGAGCTCATCAAGCGCCACTGGGCCGATATCGGCGTCGACATCAAGGTCAACACCCTCGAGCGCGCCCTGTACTACACCCGTGGCGACAGCAATGATCACGATGCGGCCACCTGGCCCGGCCCCGGCGGCCTGGACCCCATGCTCGACTCGCGCGACTACTTTGCACAGCATCCGCAAGGCTCGCGCTACGCCATTCCCTGGACGCTCTGGTATGTCTCCGGCGGCAAGGACGGCCAGGAGCCGCCAGAAAGCCAGAAAAAGCGCATGAAGCTGTTCGATGATGCGCGCGCCACGGCCGACCTGAAAAAGCGCGGCGCGCTGATGAAAAACGTCTTCGACCTGACTGCCGATGCCTTCGAGACGATTGGTGTTTGCCTGGCTGTGAACTCCTTCGGCATTGCGCGCAACAACCTGCAAAACGTGCCCAAGGCCTACCCGAACGCCTGGTCATGGCCCAACCCCGGCCCGGCCTTGCCGCAGCAGTTCTTCTTCAGCAAGACCTGACCAGCCGCGTCTGCCACCTGAAGCGCGCGCAGACCACCCACC
>CAJAOB010000390.1 GCA_903941205.1 uncultured Burkholderiales bacterium
GGCCTTCGCCTATTCTGATGCGGTGGTGCAGCGCGCCCGTGAACGACTGGCCGCCTTCGTGCTCAGGCCTGCAAAGCACGCCCGGCACGCCGCCAAGGTGCTGCTCAAGTTCAAGTTGCTGGAACTGCAAGGCGCCGGCTTGATGCAGTTTCTCCAATGGGCCCGAGAAACGCCGTATTTTGAAATGGTCAGGCAACGCTTTTTCGCAGACGAAGAACTTGACGCATGGATAGAGGCGCTAACCGACGAGTTGATCGCGTCTGGAGCCGCCCAAAGAAATGGTCTGGATATTTTCAACGCCTGACTCAATGCCTGAGCCATCCGTGTTCGATACCGGCGAATTCCGGCTCAGAGCGCACTGGCGCGGCCCGTGCATGTCAGAAAGTTTCCAATGAAGAAAATATTCATTACGTTCGGCGCAGGTAGTTCAAACTTCACGATGGCCTCGTTGCGCCTGACACGCACGACCGAACGCACCGGATTCTTCGATAAGGTGATCGGGTATTCCGAAGCAACATTTCAATCAAGCCATTCAGACTTCTATTCGTTGCATCAGAAATTCATCACAGCCAACGCCAGAGGCTGAGGTTACTGGATTTGGAAACCGCTGATCATTCTGGAGAATCTGCGGACGCTTGATGAGGGCGATATTCTTGTCTACGCCGACGCAGGTTGTGAATTTGGCGGGTTAGAAGCTCTGGTTGATATTCTAAAATATACCAGCGAGCATGGTATTTGTTTCACGAAAACTACCCACGACCATCCAACGAATACCAAAAAATTGGTCTTGGAGCAGTTCCCGGCGATCAAGGCAAAGTTTTCATCGAAGATGATTCAGGCGACATGCTTGTGCATCCGCAAGAGCAGCGAAACAGAGATGCTGATTCAGGCCTGGCTGGAGTTTCTGACCATCAACGACTACATGAACGTCAACGATGTGCTCAGCGGTGAGGAGGCCTCATGCTTCATCGACCACCGCCATGACCAATCAGCTCTTTCACTGCTTATTCACCAACTCGGCTGGGAGCATCATGAGCGGAACACCTTATGGGACCGGGCCTTTCCACAGTTCAGAAATCGCACGGGCAAGAGCATTCACTTCGCAAGTGCTTACTCAAATCTGCAAAAACCCAGGATGCTCAATGCGCAAGACATCCTCTCCGTGGCCTGCACGGCGCCCGCCGACGGACTTGCAGCAAATGACATCTCGAGGCTGCTTGATAAAGGACACGCCAAAGGAATCAGGCTAAACCAATCAATGTCAAAGCCCAAGTTTTTAATTCGATTCAAGAAGCCTGAATTTATTGAGCGAATATTGATCCATAACAGCCAGGGGTATGAGACTGAGCTCCTTCCCTTGCGCGTCTATCTGATTCAAGATACCGGCACCGAGATGGAACTGGCGCGAATTTATTACCCCTTTGGCGGCCGGTATAACTCCTCGCCACTGATCATGGAGTTACCCTTGTCCCACCCGGCAAACGGCATCGGTATTCAGTCGCTGGCCGAACACCCGACTGAGCTGCGGATTTCAGCGATGCAGGTGATCGCGATGTAAGCCCTGACCTTGCGCCGGATGCGTGGCGGCGGCGAGCACTTGCCGCAGCTTGGCGCAAACCCGCAATTCATTTCTTGTCTTCTTGCGCAGCCCGACATTCTGCAAAGATCACCCGGCTTGGGATCGCAAGGAGTCGGGGTCGTCGCTGTTAACGCCCTCCCGCTCGGAGCCATCACCAGCTTGTCTGAATCGCCGCCAGCCAGACTGGGCTCGCTGGCAGGATGTGCGGCAAGCGTTCACAAAACGTTAGCGATCGGAACACCCCGAGCCCGAGGCCCAGCCTCGGGAGCATGGGCGGTAAGGAACTGGCGACGGAATCAGGCTTGAAGCGTTTTCTGCACCCGAACTTCCAGGGCTAGCAAACGCCGGGCCATGGACATCACCGCTTTGTCTTTGCTCAGCAAGATGCTGCGGTGGGCGACGGCCAGGTCGATGAAGATCTGGTCGTCGGCGTCGCTGCACGTCACCGGCGCCTTGGCTGCGGCGGGTACCTGTCGCGCGTGCGCATCGAAGTGCGCCAGCACGTCGGCCGCAGCCAGCTGATAAAAGGCCAGGCGCGGCATGATTTGCGGGTACCCAAGCACGCGCTCGAGTTCGGCGCGCATGGCCGAAGTGGCAATCCAGTCCCAGCGGCGCGCGCTCAAGCCTTCGCGTACCGGCTGCGCGGCGGCATCGTTGAAGACGAAGACATCCAGCACGATGTTGGTGTCTAGCACCAGCGCCGGCAGCGTGGCGGCGCTCACGCGGGCGGTGTCCCGTCGCTGCGGGCTGGCCGGCCACGCGCCGAGCCTGCCACCATGTCAAAGCGGAACAGCCGGCATTCGATGGGGCCGTTCCACATCGGCACGCGGCGCGACTCTTTCAAGCGCATCTTGCCGGGCAGTTTCAGGTCGGGCGTGAGCACATGCGCGGTCCAGCCGGCGTAATTCTTTTTCCAGTGCGCGGCGAGCTGGGGAAAGAAGTCGGACGCTTCTTCGCCGCTGGCGGTTTGCGCCTGCTCACGGCCCGGATTGGCCGAGCGGTCGCGGGGGTGTGCAAACTGGGCCTGCATTTCGCGCGCGCTGGGCAAGGGCCGGCCGAATTCGTCCATGCCCTGGCGCCTGTCGTCGCGCGCTTGCGTGCCGCTGATGCCGGCCACGCCGGCCACGTCAATGCGCTCGCCGTAGGGCGGGTTCACCAGCATGACGCCTGAAGGCGCGGGCGGCATGCGTTGCAAGGCGTCGCCGCCGCGCAATTGCACCGCGTGCGCGACGCCGGCACGTTCGGCATTGCGCTCGGCAAAGTCGACCATGCGAAAGGACACATCGCTGCCAAACACCGGCGCGGTCGGCGCCGTGATGGCCGCTTCGGCCTGGTTCAGCAAGCCTTCCCAGACGTGCGGCTGAAAGGGCAGGAATTTTTGAAAGGCAAAGCGCCGGTTCAGGCCCGGGGCGATATGGCAGGCGATCTGCGCGGCCTCGATCACGATGGTGCCGGAACCGCAGCAGGGGTCGTAGAGCGGCACGCCCTGCTCGCACAGGCCGTCTTCGCCACTCCAGCCGCTTGCCGCCAGCATGGCCGCGGCGAGGGTTTCCTTGAGCGGCGCGTCGCCCTTGTCTTCACGCCAGCCGCGCTTGAACAAGGGCTCGCCCGAGGTGTCGATGTAGATGGTCACGGTGTCGGTGGTCAGATGCGCGTAGATGCGCACGTCCGGCCAGCGCGTGTCGACATCGGGTCGCACGTCAAACTTGCTGCGAAAGCGGTCGGCAATTGCATCCTTGACCTTGAGCGCGGCAAAGTTCAGGCTGTTCAGCGGGCTGTGCTGCGCAGTGATCTCGACCTTGAAAGTCTGCTTCGGCGTGAACCAGATTTCCCAGGCCACCTCGGAAGCGGCCTTGTAGAGGTCCTGCTCATTGCGATAGCCGCTGTGCTGCAATTCAATGAGCACCCGCTGGGCCAGCCGGCTGTGCAAGTTGAGCTGCTGCGCATCGCGCCACGAGCCTTGCAGTTGCACGCCCGCGCGCCAGGACGTGCCGGCAATGCCGGTGATCCGGTGTATTTCGGCGGCAAGCAGCTCTTCAACCCCCGCTGCACAGGGTAAAAAAAGTTGCAGCTGGTTCATAAAGTCTTTCGTAGATTGGCTGGCGCAATGCGCAGCGCTTCGCGGTACTTGGCCACCGTGCGGCGTGCGCATTCAATGCCTTGCTCTTTGAGCATTTCAGAAATCTGGTTGTCGCTCAGCGGCTTGACCAGGCTTTCGGCCGCCACAAACTGCTTGATCAACGCCCGCACCGCCGTGCTGGATGCATTGCCGCCAGCCTCGGTGCCCAGCCCCGATCCGAAGAAATACTTCAGCTCGAAGGTGCCGAACGGCGTGCTCATGTATTTGGCGGTGGTCACGCGCGAGATGGTCGATTCATGCAGGCCGAGTTCGTCAGCGATTTCGCGCAGCACCAGCGGCCGCATGGCCAGCTCGCCGCTGACGAAAAAAGCTTTTTGCCGCTCCACGATGGCCGTCGAGACGCGCAAGATGGTGTCAAAGCGCTGCTGGATATTTTTGATGAACCAGCGCGCTTCTTGCAGGCGCTGCTGCAAGGCCGCACCGCCCTGGCCCTTGTGCTGCTTGAGCGCGTTGGCGTAAATATCGTGGACGCGCAGCCGCGGCATCACATCGCCATTGAGCGAGACCTTGAACCCTCTGCCCGACTTGACCACCAGCACATCGGGCACGACCACGTTGCGCTCGACGTTGACAAAGCGCCTGCCCGGTTTTGGGTCCAGCCGGCCGATCAGGCCAATCGCCAGCTTGATGACGGCTTCTGAAAAACCGCAGAGCGTGGCCAGTCTCTTGACATCGCGCTTGGCCAGCAACTCCATGGGCTGCTGGCAAATCGCCAACGCCGCCCGGGTTCCCTCGGTGTTCTTGCAGTCGAGCAATTGCAGGCTCAGGCACTCGCCGAGCTTGCGCGCGCCGACGCCGGCCGGCTCCATGTGCTGCAACAGTTGCAGCGCCACCGTGAAGTGATGCTCAAGCTCCTCGGCCTGCACGAGGTCGTCGCCCGCCAGGCCCGCCGCCAGCGAAGCCAGCGTGTCTTCGAGGTAGCCGTCGTCGTTGAGCGACTCGATCAGAAAGTGCAGCGCGGCCCGGTCTTCGTCCGACAGGCGAAGTCCGAGCGCCTGCCGGTGCAAATGGTCTTGCAGCGACTCCTGGCTGCGCGCGAGTTCGGCGGCGTCCACGTCTTCGTTGTCGTCGTTGTTGTTCTTGCGCGCCGGCGCATCACTGCCCCACTCGCTGTCATCCGGCGCCGACTCGACCGTGCCATCGCCCTCCCAGCTTTCCTCCAGCCTGGGCTCGCTGGCCTCACCCTCACCGGCCGACTCCGCCGTGCTCGCCGTTCGCTCGTCGGCGCCGGGCGTGGCCACGGCGTCGCTGGCTGAAAACTCGAAGTCCTTGCTGTCCTGGCTGACCGGCACATCGGCGCCGTCCAGACCGAACTCCTCGCGCGACGCGGCCTCTTCCGCCATCTCCAAAAAGGGGTTCTCGTCGAGCATCTGCTCGACCTCCTGACTCAACTCCAGCGTCGAGAGTTGCAAGAGCCGAATCGACTGCTGCAACTGAGGCGTCAGCGCCAGATGCTGCGAAACGCGCAGCGACAGCCCTTGTTTCATGGAGCCCCCACGCTTGTCGCTTCGCGTACTGCGCTGCCCCCCGAGGGGGCGCATTTTTCCTTGGGGCGGCCCGGCGGAAAACTGTTGGCCCCCACGCTTGTCGCTGCGCGTACTGCGCTGCCCCTCAAGTAGGCTGGCCCGCCTGCAGTCCGGCAAAGCCGGTCCCGCTGCCGGCACTTACAAGACCCCAATCGCGCCGTGCACCAGCCCAGCACGCGCCGTGGAACCGGCTTTGCCGGGCCACAGGTAGCGGCCCCCGGAGGGGGGAGGGAGCTACACGCAGTGAGCGACAACGGGGGTGGGCAAGATACCCTACACGAAGTGAGCGTCAACGGGGGAGAGCAAGCCTCGCGCCGTGGAACCGGCTTTGCCGGGCCACAGGTGTCGGCCCCCGGAGGGGGGAGGACGCTACACGCAGTGAGCGTCAACGGGGGAGAGTCACATCTGATGAGCGACAACGGGGGAGAGTCACATCCGATGAGCGTCAACGGGGGGAGCGTCATCACATCTTGAAATGTTCACCGAGGTACACGCGGCGCACGTCGGCGTTGTTGACGATCTCCGACGGGGTTCCCATGGCCAGCACATGGCCCTCGCTGATGATGTAGGCGTGGTCACAAATGCCCAGCGTTTCGCGCACGTTGTGGTCGGTGATCAAGACGCCAATGCCGCGGGCTTTCAAAAATCCGATGATGCGCTGGATCTCGATGACGGCGATCGGGTCGATGCCGGCGAAGGGTTCGTCGAGCAAGATGAAGCGGGGGTCGGTGGCCAGCGCGCGCGCGATCTCGACGCGGCGGCGCTCGCCACCTGACAGCGCCGGCGCTGGCGAGTCCCTTAGATGGTCGACGCGCAATTCCTTCAGCAAGTCATCGGTGCGCCTGCGAATCTCAGCGCCGCTCAAGGCTTTGCCCGCCTCGTCGCGCTGGAGCTCGAGCACGGCGCGCACATTCTCCTCGACCGTGAGCTTGCGAAAAATTGAGGCCTCCTGCGGCAGGTAGCTCAGGCCCAGGCGGGCGCGACGATGAATCGGCATGCGCTCGACCGAGGTACCGTCAATGCTGATCTGCCCGGCGTCTGCACGCACCAGCCCTACGATCATGTAGAACGACGTGGTCTTGCCCGCGCCATTGGGCCCGAGCAGGCCGACAACTTCGCCGCTTTGCACCGTAAGCGACACGTCTTTGACGACCTTGCGGCTGCCGTAGGACTTCTCCAAGCCCTGCGCAACAAGGCGACTGGACGGTGTTGTTGGCGCCGAAGCGGTATCCATGGGGCTTGCTTATTTCTTGTCGCCACCCAGCGAGTTGCTGGGGCGCAGGGCGGGCGTGGGGATGGCTGCGGCCGGCGGGCGCGCAGCGGGCGCTGAAGCGGGCTCCCGGGGCGACAGGACGGCGCGCACCCGGCCGCCTGGATTAGCCGCAGTCCGGGGGCTTTGCAGGCTACCGTCGACGGTGAACACATCCGTGGTGTTGTCGTAGCGGATAAGCGCGCCACTGGTTTCATCGGCCAGCTTGGCGCCCACGTAGCGGCGCATGACGGCCTGACGGATGAACTTGACCGTGTCGGCCTGGCCGTCGTATTCGATGAGCTCGGCTTCGCCCTCGATGAACTCGTCCAGGCCGTCGCGCTTGCTGCGGTAAAAGGCCAGCTTGCCGGGTGCGGCGGTGACAAGGGCTTGCTGGTAGCCCTTGGCGTCTTGCGAGACCTCGACCCGACCGCCCCGGATCACGATGCTGCCCTTGCTGATCACCACGTTCCCGGTGAAGACGCTGCTTTTCTTGAGGTCGTCGTAGCGCAGCGCATCTGCCTCGGCATTCATGGGCTTGTCGCGGTCGGCCTTTTCGGCGGCCGCGGGAAACGAAGCCAGCAGAGCGAGCGTGATCAGCAGGGAGGAAAGAGAGTTCATAGAGGCACGAATCTTGCTGCTTTTCGGGCCTTGATTGTAGCGAGCGCCTGCTAGGGCCAATAACTCTGCGCCCAAAATAAAAAACCGCCGGTAAAACGGCGGCTGAAGGTCTGCAAAGATAATTCAAAAAGCCTAATTTCCAAGCTCCCATTCCAACGCATACGTCCGGAATGATCGCCAGGCTTGGGGCCTGAAGCCCCGCTTGAAAAAACAGAGCGCCCGCTGCGTTGCCAGTTCCCGATCAGCAGTCGGACTCCATCTGCCCCCTAACTGATTTACTTGCCTTTTCGGGCCAGCCCGATCAGGTAATCAGTGACGGTCAGGGCGCGCTCCATGGTGCCCGCCAGCGAGCCCGAGGTGTAATAGCGGCCCGCCACGCCCAGCGCCGGCACACCGTCCACCTTGAAGGCGTCCTGCAACTGAGTCGCCTTGCGGGCTTTGAGATTGACCGGAAACGAGTTGTACAACTCGCTGAACTTGGCTTTGTCCAAGCCTTGTTTTTGCGCCCAGGCGGCGATCAGTTCTGCCGTGTTGAGGCTCTGCTTCTCGACATGGATGGCGTAAAACACCTTCTTGTGCAGCGCCTCAACCTTGCCAAGCGCCTCAAGCACGTAATACAAGCGCTGCTGCGGCTCGAAGTCGGGCCGGAAAGCCACGGGCACCCGCCGCACCGCCACATCTTTCGGTGCCTTGGCGATCCAGGCTTCAAGCTGCGGCTCAAACGCATTGCAATGCGGGCAGTTGTACCAGAAGAACTCGACCACCTCGATCTTGCCGGCGGCCGCTTCCGTGGCGGCCGGCTTGTCCAGCGCCAGATATTCGCTGCCCTCAGCGGGCGGCTTGCCTTGGGCCTGCGCGCTCAAGGGCAGGGTCGCGGCCAGCGCTGCGGTGGAAAAGGCACTCAAGGCGGTTTGCGAAAATTCACGTCTTTGCATGGCAGTAGCTTTCTTTTGAGTCTGTGACAGTCATTTACTTTTGAACGCGCACCAGCGCTGCTTCCAGGCCGCTGCTATCGAGCTTGTCTTTGGCCTTGTCGGCATCGTCCTTTTTCTCAAACGGCCCGAGACGCACACGGTAAATCAGGCGACCGGACTGCTCGCGCTCGCTGACGCGGGCTTGCATGCCCATCAGTGAGAGCTTGATGCGCTGCTGCTCGGCGTCTTCGGGCGTGCGAAAAGCACCGACCTGAACGAAGTAATTGAAAGGGTCGATACCAGCGGAAGCCGTGGCGGGCGCAGCAGGCGAGGCGGGGGTGGCCGGCACCGGTGTTGCAACCACCTTACCGGCTGCCTCAGCCTTGGTTCGGGCCAGATCGCCCAGCGGATCCGCAGGCGCAGGCTTGGTGCCCGCGGCGGGCGACTCGGCGGCGGAGGACGCGGCAGGCGAAGCGGTCGCGCTGGCCTCTTTTTCCGTCAGCACAGGCTTGGTGGCCGACTTGCCCGACAAGCCCGCGTTGGGGTCCCAGTCCCGGTTTTTCTTGGCTTCGGCGGCCTCGCTTTCAGCCGAGCGCGGCGCCGACTTGTTCATGAAAGGAATCGGCACTTTGGTGATGTAAACCGCCACGGCCAAGGCTGCGCCCAGCCCGACCAGGGCGCCCACAACAAAGCCCAGAAGAGTTCCACCACGTTGCTTGTTCATACCGTTTCGGCCTGGTAATGCTTCAATTCGCTTTCCGTTCACATTTTTGCCGGCGCGCTCACGCCCAGCACCTGCAAACCATTGTGCAGCACCTGCCGCGTGGCTGCCACCAGCGCCAGTCGCGCCAGCCTGAGGTCCTGCTCATCCACCAGGATGCGTTCGGCGTCGTAGTAGCTGTGGTAGCAGGCGGCCAGCTCACGCAGGTAAAAAGCCACGTCGTGCGGCGCAAAGCCGCTGGCGGCGTTGGCCAGCATGTCGGGGTATTTGGCGAGCAGCAGCATCAGGGCCTGCGCTTGCGGGCTTTGCAGTGGCGAAAGATCGGCGTCTTTGAGCTCGGCGGCAATCTCCAGCACGCGCTGCTCTCGTTGCTGCTCTTCGTCTTCCAGCCCGGCATGGCGCAGCAGCACCGAGCAAATGCGCGCATGCGCGTACTGCACGTAGTACACCGGGTTCTCGTTGTTCTTGGCCAGCGCCAGATCGATGTCGAACACGTACTCGGTGTCCGGCTTGCGGCTGAGCAGGAAAAACCGCACGGCATCGGCGCTGGTCCATTCGATCAGGTCGCGCAGCGTGACGTAGCTGCCGGCGCGCTTGGAAATCTTCACTTCTTCGCCGTGGCGCACCACGCGCACCATGGTGTGCAGCACGTAGTCGGGGTAACCGGCGGGCACGCCGGCACCAGCTGCCTGCAAGCCGGCCCGCACCCGGGCTATGGTGCCGTGGTGGTCCATGCCCTGGATGTTGATGGCTTTGGCATAACCGCGCTCCCACTTGGCCAGGTGGTAGGCCACGTCGGGCACGAAGTAGGTGTAGGAGCCGTCGCCTTTACGCATGACGCGGTCCTTGTCGTCGCCGTAGTCGGTGGACTTCAGCCACAGCGCGCCGTCTTGCTCGTAGGTCTTGCCGGCCGCCTTAAGCTGGCTCACTGCGGCCTCGACGCGACCCGAGCTGTACAGGCTGGACTCGAGGTAGTAATTGTTGAACTTGACGTCAAAAGCGCGCAAATCGAGGTCTTGCTCGCGGCGCAGGTAAGCCACCGCAAACTGGCGGATGGCGTCCAGATCGCCAATGTCGCCCGAGGCGGTGACTTCGCGGTCATCGGACTTGACGGTCTTGCCGGCGATGAAGTCGGCGGCGATGTCGGCAATGTAGTCGCCGTTGTAGGCCGGCTCGGGCCAGCCTGCCTCGCCCGGCTTGAGGCCCTGGGCGCGTGCCTGCGTGCTGGTGGCCAGGGTGTGGATCTGCACGCCGGCATCGTTGTAATAAAACTCGCGAAAGACGTCCCAGCCTTGCGTGGCGTAAAGCTTGCA
>CAJAOB010000391.1 GCA_903941205.1 uncultured Burkholderiales bacterium
CCGAAAAAGGCCGAGGAACTCTTGGGCAGCGTGGACGGCGCTATTGAGCAATTGCGCCAGAGCATGCGAAAGATCGTGAAAGGTGAGTTGGCGCCTGAACTGCCGGTGAAAAGTGGTCAGCTCATCGAAGAGTTGATCGTGAACTTGAGACAGGCCAATGAGCATTTGGTCATTGCCTCCCTGGACGCCAACATTCGTGAAGCCAAGGCAGCCGAGGCCCACAGCCGCCAGACGCTGTTCCTGTCGATGCTCGCGCACGAGTTGCGCAACCCCTTGGCGCCGATCGCCATGAGCGTCGAGTTGCGCGGCAAGATTCCCGGTACCTCCGCCGAGGTTCAGACCTTGCAACATATCCTTGCGCGCCAGACAACCCACCTGACCCGCCTGGTGGAAGATCTGATGGATGCGACGCGAATCAACAGTGGAAAAATCAAAATCCACAAAACCTCCGTCTTGCTTTCACAACTGATTGCGCAAGCGGTGGAAACCAGTCAGCCTCTGCTCGACATCCACCGGCAAGCCGTGAATCTGGACATTCCCCATGAACCCGTGTGGATCAATGGCGACGTGGTGAGACTCACGCAGCTGTTTTCCAATCTCATCATCAACGCCTCGAAGTTCTCGGCCAACGAGAGCTCCATCCACATATCAGCCAAGCGCGACGCCACAAGCGTCGTCATCTCGGTCAAGGACTGCGGGATAGGAATTTCGCCGGAACTTCAGCCTTTCATATTTGACCTCTTCATGCAAGGCCCCGCCGGTGATGGATTGATGGCAAGCGGCTTGGGCATCGGGCTGAGCCTGGTTCAAACCATTGCCAAGTTGCATGGCGGAACCGTCAAGGTCATCAGCCAGGGGATTGGGCATGGCTCTGAATTCATCGTCTCTTTACCGGTTGTGCTCGGGTCGGGCGCCGAGATGGGCCAAGTATCGGCGCAAGTCACGCGTGCATCAGAATCACCCGAAATGCATTTGATCTCCAAACGGATCTTGCTTATCGATGACAATGAAGACGTCAATAAAACCATGAGCGCCTTTTTGATGGAGGCCGGACATGAGGTCGAATGCGCGCTTGACGGCGCGGCTGGGCTGCACATGGAAAGACTTCACCATCATGACGTGATTTGCTGCGACATCGGACTGCCGGGTATGGACGGCTATGAAGTTGCCAAACAACTGCATCAGGGTTCATCGAGAGCCCGCCTGATCGCCATCAGCGGCTACGACCAGCCAGAACAACGCGACCGGGCACTCAAAGCCGGATTTGATCACTACCTCGTCAAGCCGATTTTTGGTCAGGAACTTTTGGAACTCATAGAGCTTCCAGAAAATGAAGCCCTTCGCTGAAAGAGACCAACGGATGCAGATGCCGAAGAACAGCCCCCCTGCGGTCTCATCCGTTGACCCGCCACACCACCAGCACCTGATCGCGCTGATGGTGGGGCGCCATCCGCATACGGTTTGTGAAGTAGCCTTGGACCTGTGGGAGCGGTTGTCCAAAAATCTGGTCGCCATCATTGGCAGCGAAGGGTTCGAAGCCCTGTACGACCGGAGCGTGCATCTGGCGTGCACCACCTTCCCGTGGCTGGCCCCTGCCGATCCTGAGCCCGGCAATTACTCGCGCTTTTCGCGCTTGACGTCGGGCCTGCGAGACAGGAGCCTTGATGAAGCGCGCGGGGCAACTGTCTTGCTGCTCTCCATTTTCACTAGCGTCCTGAGTACCTTTATCGGTCAGCAGTTGACGACCAATATTTTGCGTGCTGCCTGGGGCGACGCCTTTGACGAAGCTGCACTGGAAATCTCACAATGGCCGAAAAAGTAAACATACGCAAACTCGCCACAGGCGTTCCCGGCATGGACGACTTGCTGGGCGGCGGCATCCCGGAGTTTTCTTTTAATTTGATAGCTGGCATACCCGGCAGTGGCAAAACGACGCTGGCTCATCAGATGATGTTTGCGCTGGCATCGCCCAATTGCAAGGCCCTGTTTTTCACGGTGCTCGGAGAACCCCCGCTGAAGATGCTGCGTTACCAGCAGCAATTTCCATTTTTTGACATCGAGAAAATCAACCAATCCATCAGGTACGTCAACCTGGCTGCCGATTTGCTGGAAGGTGATTTTGAGCAGGTTCTGCAAAGAATCGACCGCGAAGTCCGGGACTTTTCACCGAGCCTGGTGTTTGTGGACTCGTTCCGTTCAGTCGTGCAGTCGCGCCAGGCTGGAGCAGCCAACTCGAATGGCTTGCAGCACTTTATTCAGCAGCTCGGCCTGAAGATGACCAGCTGGCAGGCCACCACCTTCCTGATTGGCGAGTACATGGCCCCGGAGGAGGAATCAAGCCCCATCTTCACCGTGGCCGATGGCATTTTGTGGATTTCGCAAATCGTGCAGCGTGACTCCCTGGTGCGCAAGATTCAAGTGGTCAAAATGCGCGGCCAGTCCCAAAAACTCGGTTTGCACACATTTCGCATCAGCCCGGATGGCATCGAGGTCTTCCCGCGCACGATTTTTGGCGCCAACACCGTTCAAATATCGGGCGACAAGCGCCTGTCCCTCGGCGTTCCGGCGCTGGACGAGATGCTGGGTGGAGGCCTGCCAGCAGCCTACTCGATGCTCCTCGTGGGGCCATCCGGGTCTGGCAAAACCATATTGGCTACGCAATTCCTGGCCGAAGGTGTTCGGGTGGGCGAACCCGGGGTGATAGCCGCATTCGAGAAAAGTCCAAACCAGCTTTTGAGTCATCAGCTCAACCAACTGATTACCCAAGGCGAGGTCGGCCTGATCGACACGCGCGCGCTGGACTTGTCGATTGACGAAATCTTGCATGACTTGATGACCATGATCAAACGCATGAAAGCCAAGCGGGTGGTGATTGATTCGCTGTCAGGCTTTGAGGTGGCGCTTTCGTCCGTATTCCGCGAGAACTTCCGCGAATCGCTTTACCGCCTGGTGGCGGTGCTGACAGGCATGGGCGTGACCGTCATGATGACTTCTGAGCTGGAAGACCGTTACACGGATTTGCGCTTTAGCTCTTACGGCAACGCTTTCCTGTCCGACGCCATCGTCATGCAGCGTTATGTCGAGCTCAAAGGTCAGTTCAGGCGCGTCATCTCGGTGGTCAAGGTCAGGGCCAGCGCACACAGCAAAGACATCCGCTTTTATGAGATCGCCAATGGCCGAATTGAAATCAACGAACCCCTTTCGGGCTACGACAGCATCTTGTCAGGACACCCCACTGACGCGCTTCGAAGCGAACCCTGAGCGGGATACCCGCACGCCAGAGCGCGGCCACGACACGGGCATTGGCACGCAAGCCGAGGCCGACGGAACAGCCCGGTGCGGTCAACGGTTGACGCAAGTGCAGAAAAGTGATGCTAAAGTGTCTTACCGAACGTCGATGCGGTCAAATTGGCAAGACGGAGAAACAAGAATTTTCAAGAGCAGGTTCCAAACCG
>CAJAOB010000392.1 GCA_903941205.1 uncultured Burkholderiales bacterium
CCAGCATGCCGTAACTGCCCCAGGGCAAGCGCCGGCTGCTCCAGCCCAGCGCTTCATCGTCGAGTTCCTGCATGGCGTGGCCGGAAATTTTCTCCATTTGCCAGGCCGTGATGCGCGCCCCGGTCTGATTCAATAGGCTTGGCTCAATTTGTGCCGCCTCCAGGGCTTTGGCCGGGGCCACACCGTAGCGCGCATAGGCCGCCAGGATGGCTTGCACAAAAGCCACCGGCGTAACCGCTGCCTTGTCCGGCAGGGCTGGGGTCATGCCGGGCTTGATGGCGGGATTGGCGTGGCGCATGGCCCGAGTGTGCCTCAAGCCGTAGCGACGGGCGCTCGATATTTGCGGCCACTTGGCACGATTTGCACCCTGCAAAGCAATGCCGCAAGCGCTGAAAGCTCCTATGCTACGAACAGTTGCACAAAAGCCTGCTGGCGTGTGCAGCCGCAGCGCCGGCATCGTCCATTTCTGAAAGTTTTTTCATGTCCCAGATCCAGTCCCAACTCAACGCGCGATCCGCGTCTTTTGTGGCCAATGCGGCGGTGATGCGCGCCGCGGTCGACGACCTGAACCAGCAGGTGGCCCGGATCGCCGTGGGTGGCGGCGAGGCGGCGCGCGCCAAGCATCTGGCACGCGGCAAACTGCTGCCGCGCGATCGGGTGCAAATGCTGCTGGACCCCGGCACGCCGTTTCTGGAGATTGCGCCGCTGGCCGCCCACCATATGTACAAGGGCGACGCGCCCTGCGCCGGGCTGGTCGCCGGCATCGGCCGTGTCAGCGGGACAGACTGCCTGATCATCTGCAATGACGCCACCGTCAAGGGCGGTACCTATTACCCTATGACGGTCAAGAAGCATTTGCGCGCGCAAGAAATCGCCATGCAAAACAATTTGCCGTGCATCTATCTTGTCGACTCGGGCGGCGCCAACTTGCCGAACCAGGACGAGGTGTTCCCGGACCGTGACCATTTCGGCCGCATCTTCTACAACCAGGCCAACATGAGCGCGCAAGGCATCGCGCAGATCGCTGTCGTCATGGGCTCCTGCACGGCCGGCGGCGCCTACGTGCCGGCCATGAGCGACGAAACCATCATCGTCAAGAACCAGGGCACCATCTTTCTGGGCGGCCCGCCCTTGGTGAAAGCCGCCATCGGCGAGATCGTCAGCGCCGAAGACCTGGGTGGCGGCGACGTGCACACGCGCATGTCGGGTGTGGCTGATCACCTGGCGCAAAACGACGCCCATGCGCTGGCGCTGGCCCGTCAGGCGGTCGCCAGCCTGAACCGCAGCAAGCGCGCCGAGCAAACCCTGCGCGCCCCGCAGCCGCCGCTCCATGACCCGCAGGAGTTGTACGGCGTCATACCCGCCGACACGCGCAAGCCTTATGACGTGCGCGAAGTCATTGCGCGCATCGTCGATGGCAGCGAGCTCCACGAGTTCAAGGCGCGCTTTGGGCCCACGCTGGTCTGCGGCTTTGCGCACATTGAAGGCATGCCCGTCGGCATCATTGCCAACAACGGCGTGCTGTTTTCGGAAAGCGCGCAAAAGGGCGCGCACTTCATCGAACTGTGCTGCCAGCGCAAGGTGCCGCTGGTGTTCCTGCAAAACATCACCGGTTTCATGGTCGGCAAAAAATACGAGAACGAAGGCATCGCGCGCCACGGCGCCAAGATGGTGACCGCCGTGGCGACGGCCAGCGTTCCCAAGTTCACGGTCATCATTGGTGGCAGTTACGGCGCGGGCAACTACGGCATGTGCGGCCGGG
>CAJAOB010000393.1 GCA_903941205.1 uncultured Burkholderiales bacterium
GTGACGCTGATGTTGTCGATTTTGTCGGTGGTCATGGGTTTTGAATGAGCTTTGAAAAGAAGGGCGACGGGAAAAATCCGGTGAAAACTGAGCAAAGTCCCGGGTTCGAGTTGTGGCGAACGGTCAATTTTAGGTCACCCGGCCGTGCAGAATCCCGACATGAAAAAGCCCTCGGGCGAGGGCTTGGAATCGTGTGCTGGACGATCAGCCAGCTTCAGGCGTCAGTCACGGCGTTACTGCCCGCGCTGATTCAGCGCCAATGGCGGTGTCCGCCGTGGCCCAAATTCAGCGACATGCCGATGGGCGCGTAGTAGGGGTTTCGGTAAGGTCGTGCGTGCTGATAAACGACAACCGGCGCGGGCTGCACGTAGACGGTCGAGGCTTGCGTAAGCACCACGTCCGGTTGTTGGTATTGCTGATAGGACTGTGAAGTTTTGCCTGTCGGGGGCAAGATGCCGATCGGGCTGAGTTGCAGGCGCACATGCTGCCCGGGGTCGTTCAGCATCTGGATGCTGTAGCGCTTGTCGGCATACTCGTAGACCACGTCGTAATGCATGGTGCGGTTTTCGTAGGTGGTGACGGTGCTGCATTGCTGCACGTTTTGCACCTGCGTCTTGGGCCCTTCGATGTTGTTGCCCACGATGGCGCCGCCTAGCAGGCCGATCATCGTGGCCACGGTACGCCCGGTACCGTCGCCAACTGCATTGCCCATGGCGCCACCGGCTATGGCGCCCATCAGGGCGCCAGCACCGCTGGTCGTTTGCGAAGTGACCGCCGTCGTCGTGCATTGCTGCCGCGGAACTGCCACTTGCTGGATCACTGCCGTGCTGGAGATGACCCGGGCCAGAATTTCCTGCGCCTGAGCGCCACTGGCCATGCCAAGCAGACCGGTGGCGAGGCCGAGAGTGGTGACTACTTGCTTGCTTTTCATGATGTGGTTTTCCTTGGCATGAGGTTGATACTCGAAATCCCGGGTCCAGTCCCTGTCGGCAATCTCTTTTTAGACTTTAACGATTGAGCTCGTACTTCCGCTTACCGAATTTCGTAAATAAAAGGTAAAGAGAGCTTTTGAATACCTTTGGTTTATGGCGTGTAGGGACTATCGCGGCAGCAAGCCTGCCCAGGCCGCAGGCTCGAAACCCACGGTGGTGCTTGAACCCCAATCGACCACCGGCCGCTTGATCACGCTGGGCTGACTCCGCATGAGTTGAACGGCGCTGGCTGCGTCGCTGACGGCTTGTTGCGCAGAAGGCGCCAGCCGGCGCCAGGTGGTTCCCTGGCGGTTCAGCAATTTTTGCCAGCCTAAAGCCTCTTCCCAAGCCAGCAGGCGGTCTGGCGGAACGCCACTTTTCTTGAAGTCATGAAACGCATGGTCTGCGCCCTGGTCGGCAAGCCACGCGCGGGCTTTCTTGACGGTGTCGCAGTTGGGGATGCCGTAAACAGTGATCATGCGCCTGATTCTGGCACGTCCCGGCCCCGGGGTCGTCGGTCAGCCGGCCCATGCGGGTCAAGCGAGTCCGCCGAGCCGTCGATTGGGCGCGCCGGCCTGCGCCACAATGCGGGGCTCTATGAAACTTCTGACCAATTTGGACGACTGGCTGGCGCATTGCGAGCAGCTGCACGGTAAAACCATCGACATGGGGCTGGAGCGGGTGCGAACCGTGGCCCAGCGCCTGGGGCTGGCGTTCAGCTGCCCGGTGATCACTGTGGCGGGCACCAACGGCAAGGGCTCGACCTGCGCCATGCTCGAAGCCATCTTGCTCGAAGCCGGTTACCGCACCGGTGTTTACACCTCGCCGCACCTGGTGCATTTTGAGGAGCGTTGCCGCTTGCGCGGCGAGATTGTCAGCGCGGCGTCCTTGCCGCCCTTGTTTGAAGCGGTTGAGCGTGCCCGGCTGCAATAAGCCTCGGCGGATGGCGCGGGCGCGATCTCGCTGAGCTATTTTGAGTTCACCACGCTGGTTTTCCTGAAGCTGCTGGCCGACGCCAGGCTGGATGTTGTGATCCTGGAGGTCGGTCTGGGCGGCCGGCTTGATGCGGTCAACATCATTGACCCGGCCTGTGCCGTCATCACCAGCATCGATCTGGACCATATGGAGTTTCTCGGGCCTGACCGTGAAAGCATAGGGCGCGAAAAGGCCGGCATCATGCGCGCGGGCACGCCGGTGGTGGTCAGCGATCCGATGCCGCCGCAAAGCGTGTTGCAGGCCGCTGCCGATCTTGGCGCCGACTTGTGGCGTTTTGGAACAGACTTCAACTTTTCTGGTGACAAATTGCAATGGGGCTGGGCTGGCCGTGGCCGGCGTTACGCGGGGCTGGCCTATCCGGCCTTGCGCGGCGCCAATCAATTGGTCAATGCTGCGGGCGTGCTGGCCGCCCTGACGGCGATTCGGGATTTGCTGCCGGTCACCGCGCAGGCGGTGCGCAACGGCCTGTCGATGGTGGACTTGCCCGGGCGTTTTCAGATCGTGCCCGGCCAACCGACGCTGGTGCTGGACGTGGCTCACAACCCCCATTCGGTGGCGGCACTGGCTGAAAACCTGGACGCCATGGGTTTTTACCCCTGCACCCATGCCGTTTTCGGGGCCATGGCCGACAAAGACCTGGGCCCGATGCTCGCGCGCCTGACGCCCCTGATTGACATGTGGTATTTCACTTCACTGCCCACCCCGCGGGCCGCCAGCAGTGCCGATTTGAAGGACCGCTGGGCCGCGCTGCCCGGGCGCCGGGAAGTCAGCGCGCGCGCCTTCGATTCCCCTCGGCAGGCCCTCGACGCTGCGGTCGCTGCGGCCGACCCCACTGATAGAATCGTCGTCTTCGGCTCTTTCCACACGGTGGGTGGGGTGCTGAAAGAGGGGTTGCCGCGACTCGCAGCGCAGCACCTGGCTGGTTGACAGGGCTGACTCGGCCAAGCCCTAACCATAAAGCCGCAGATTTAGTCGCAGTGCAGCCCGCATAGCCGCCGTGCAGCAAGTCCTCACAACAGATCTTCATCGGACTCACCCACGACCATGTCGTTTTTCAACCTCCGCCGCGGCAGCCCCGCCGCCAAAAGCCAGAGCGGCGCCAGCGCTCCGGCCGAAAGCCTGGACATTGTGCGCAAGCGCGCCAAACACCGTTTGATCGGTGCAGCCCTGCTGGTGCTGATGGGTGTGGTGGGTTTTCCCCTTTTGTTTGACACGCAGCCACGCCCGGTGCCCGTGGATATCGCGATCGAGATCCCCTCCAAGACTGCCGTCAAGCCGCTGGTTTCCGCTGAGCCGGCTGTTGCAGTGCCGGTGCCAGAGAATTCGCCGATCAAGGCGGGAGTCAATCCGGCGGGCACGGGTGCAGGCACTGGTTCGGGTATCGCGCCGGCGATCGCCGCCGCATCAGCACCAACGTCCGCCGCACCCTCTGCGCAGCCGCGTGAGCCAGCGCCTGCCGCCAAGCCCCTGGCAGCGACCGCCAGCGCACCGGCGCCCAAGCCCGATGACAGCGAGCGGGTCAAGGCTCTGCTGGACGGCAAGCCCGCGCCAGAGGTGAGCGCGACCGGTGAGCCGCGGCTGGTAGTGCAGGTCGGTGCCTATGCCGATGCCGCCAAGGCGCGAGAGGCTCGTTTGAAGGTGGAAAAAGCCGGGCTTAAGACCTACACCCAGGTGGTCGACACCAAAGATGGCAAGCGGACCCGTGTGCGAGTCGGACCGTTTACCAGCAAGGAAGAAGCCGACAAGGCGGTGACCAGGATCAAGGCACTTGATTTGCCGGCATCGATCCTGACTTTGTAGTCTTGAGGCTCGGATTTGATCGACTTAGCTTCCAGCGCGCCCATATCGTCGGTCTCATCGGCAGACTGGGTCCTTCTGTTTGTATTGACCCTGTCATTGCTGGTGGGTCTTTGGCGCGGTCTGGTGTATGAGGTTTTGTCGGTACTCGGGTGGATTGCCGCTTTCTTCATTGCGCAGTGGCTGGCGCCCAATGTCGCGGCCATTCTGCCGCTGTCATCTGTGAGTGCATCGGTGCGTTTTGCTCTGGCCTTCGTGGTGACCTTTGTTGCTGCGGTGTTTGTTGCTGGCTTGCTCGCCGCGCTGCTGAAAAAGCTGGTGTCTGCAATCGGTCTCAGGCCAGTGGATCGGCTCTTGGGCGGCTTTTTCGGGCTGGTGCGCGGACTGGTTTTCTTGCTCGCCGCCACGCTCGCCATCGAGATGACGCCGCTCAAGAGCAGCGGCTTCTGGCAAGCGTCCAAGGGCGCGCCCGTCCTTTCAGCCACCCTCAAAGGGCTCAAACCCGCGCTTCCAGCGCATGTCGCGCGTTTTCTGAATTAATGTAGGGATGCTCCATCATGTGCGGAATAGTTGGCGTCGTCAGTAACGCCCCGGTCAATCAGCTCATTTACGACGGCCTCTTGCTCTTGCAGCACCGCGGTCAGGACGCGGCGGGCATCGTCACGCAGCAGGGGCGCAAGTTTTTCATGCACAAGGCCAAGGGCATGGTGCGGGATGTCTTTCGCACCCGCAACATGCGCGCCTTGCCGGGCAATGTCGGGCTAGGTCAGGTGCGGTATCCGACCGCGGGCAACGCCTTCAGCGAAGATGAAGCGCAGCCTTTTTACGTCAATGCACCCTTCGGTCTGGTGCTTTCGCACAACGGCAACCTGACCAATGCGGCCGAACTCAAGGCCGAGTTGTTCAATACCGACCATCGCCATATCAACACCGACAGTGACTCCGAAGTGCTGCTCAATGTGCTGGCGCATGAACTCGAAAAAACCACGCGCGGCCTGCCGCTCAGCCCGGTAGATGTCTTTGCCGCCGTGCGCGGCGTGCACAAGCGCGTCAAGGGTTCTTATGCGGTGGTGGCGCTGATCGCCGGCCACGGCCTGCTGGCGTTTCGTGATCCCTACGGCATTCGCCCGCTGTGCATGGGCCGCGGCCAGAATGAAAACGGCGGCACCGTCATGGTTGCCAGCGAATCGGTCGCGCTCGAAGGCACGGCGCACCAGTTCGAGCGCGACATCGCGCCCGGCGAAGCCGTCTTTGTCGACATGCAGGGCCAGGTCCACGCGCAGCAGTGCGCCGAGCATCCGCTGCTCAAGCCCTGCATTTTTGAATTCGTTTACCTGGCCCGGCCGGACTCCGTGCTGGACGGCATCTCGGTTTACCAGGCCCGCCTGAACTTGGGCGAAACGCTGGCCAAGCGCGTGGTCTCGACCGTGCCGCCCAACGAAATCGACGTCATCATCCCGATCCCTGAATCCAGCCGCCCCAGTGCCACGCAGCTGGCGCATTTGCTGGGCATTCCCTACCGCGAAGGCTTTGTGAAGAATCGCTATGTTGGCCGCACCTTCATCATGCCGGGGCAGGGCGTGCGCAAGAAGTCCGTGCGCCAAAAGCTCAACGTGATCGCCAGCGAGTTCAAGGGTCGCAACGTCTTGCTGGTCGACGACTCCATCGTGCGCGGCACCACCAGCCGTGAGATCGTGCAGATGGCGCGCGACGCCGGCGCCCGCAAGGTCTATCTGGCCAGCGCCGCGCCGCCGGTACGCTTTCCCAATGTCTACGGCATCGACATGCCGACCGCCACCGAGTTGGTGGCGCACGACAGGACCATCGAGGAAATCCGTGTCGCCATCGGCTGCGATGCGCTGATCTACCAGGATATCGAAGGCATGAAGCGCGCCATCGGCTCGCTCAATACCAAGCTCGACGGCTTCGATGCCTCCTGCTTTGACGGCATTTACATCACGGGTGACATCACGCCCGAGACGATTGCCCGCATGAACGAACAACGCGTGGACGGCAGCGAAGAAGGCGGGGTGGATGTCTCCCGATTGGCGCTGCCCAACCCGCAAGAAGCTTGAGCAGGTGACATGACATGAGCGCAAAAAAACTGCCCGCCAATTTGCACCGCGACACCCTGGCGGTGCGCACTGCCGAAGACAAGAGCCAGTTCGGCGAAAACTCTGAAGCGCTGTTCCTGACCAGCAGCTTTGTGCAGCCAGACGCAGAGACCGCCCGCCGGCGCTTTGCCGGCGAGGAAGACGGCTACATGTATTCGCGCTTCACCAACCCGACGGTGACCAGCATGGAGCGGCGCCTGGCCGCGCTCGAGGGCACCGAGGCCTGCATCGGTACCTCCAGCGGCATGGCCGCCATCATGCTCATGTGCATGGGCCTGCTCAAAGCCGGCGACCACGTGATCTGCTCGCAGTCGGTGTTTGGCTCGACCATCAAATTGATCGGCGGAGAGTTTGGCAAGTTTGGTGTCGAGAGCAGCTTTGTCTCGCAAACCAACGTGGCCGAATGGCAAGCGGCGATCAAGCCCAACACCAAACTGCTGTTTGCAGAGACACCGACCAACCCGCTGACCGAGGTCTGTGACATTCGCGCGCTGGCCGACATCGCCCATGCCGCGGGGGCCTTGCTCGCCGTGGACAACTGCTTTTGCTCGCCCGCGTTGTCGCAACCGGTGAGCATGGGCGCAGACCTGATCATTCACTCGGGCACCAAATACCTGGACGGTCAGGGCCGCGTGATTGCCGGCGCCATCTGCGGCACCAGGCAGCTGATCCACGAGAAGTTTGTCCCTGTGATGCGCAGCGCCGGCATGACGCTGTCGGCCTTCAATGCCTGGGTCGTGCTCAAGGGCCTGGAAACGCTGTCGATCCGCATGGCTGCGCAAAGCGACAACGCGCTGGCGCTGGCCACCTGGCTCGAAGCGCAGCCGCAAGTGGCGCGGGTTTATTACCCGGGTCTGAAGTCGCACCCGCAGCACACGCTGGCCATGCAGCAGCAGTCAGGCAAGGGCGGGGCGGTGCTGTCATTTGACGTGAAAGCCGCGAATCCGGAAGACGCGCGCCGCAAAGCCTTTCAGGTGATCGATGCGACACAGGTGTGCAGCATCACGGCCAATCTGGGCGACACCAAGACCACCATCACGCACCCGGCGACGACCTCGCATGGGCGCCTGTCCGAAGCGCAGCGCCAGGCAGCCGGCATCTCGCAGGCCCTGATTCGCGTCGCCGTGGGACTTGAATACATTGACGACCTCAAGGCCGACCTGCTCAACGGTCTGGCCTCGCTCTGAACTTGCGCCTGAGCGCAGCGGCACTTTCGCCTGGACATTTGCCTGGCCCGCCACAGGCTTTTTGATACCGAACCTCAGATGACAACCCAAACAAGAACCCGCTTTGCGCCGTCGCCCACCGGCTTCATTCACCTGGGCAACATCCGCTCAGCCCTTTATCCCTGGGCGTTTGCGCGGGCGACGGGCGGGGTGTTTATCTTGCGCATTGAAGACACTGACCTCGAGCGGTCCAACCAGGCTTCAGTGGACGTGATCATCGAGGGCATGCGCTGGCTGGGCCTGGACTATGACGAAGGCCCGTTCTACCAAATGCAGCGCATGGACCGCTACAAGGCGGTGCTCGCCGAGCTTGTCGCTGCAGGCCATGTGTATCCCTGCTACATGAGCATGTCCGAGCTTGATGCGCTGCGCGAGCAACAAATGGCAGCCAAGCAAAAGCCGCGCTACGACGGCACCTGGCGGCCCGAGCCCGGCAAGACCCTGCCGCCTGCGCCGATGGGTGTTCAGCCGGTGCTGCGATTTAGAAATCCACAAGGCGGCGCCGTGGTCTGGGATGACAAGGTCAAGGGTCGCATTGAAATCAGCAACGACGAACTCGATGACCTCGTGATCGCCCGGCCCGATGGCACGCCGACCTACAACTTTTGCGTGGTGGTCGACGACATTGACATGGCCATCACGCACGTCATCCGCGGCGACGACCACGTCAACAACACGCCGCGTCAGATCAACATCTTTCGCGCCCTCGGCCACGCGGTGCCGGTCTACGCGCATTTGCCCACCGTGCTCAACGAGCAAGGCGAAAAAATGAGCAAGCGCAGCGGCGCCAAAGCGGTGACGCAATACGCCGCCGAAGGCTATCTGCCCGACGCCATGGTGAATTACCTGGCGCGCCTGGGATGGAGCCACGGCGACGACGAGATCTTCAGCCGCGCGCAGTTCTTGCAGTGGTTCAATCTTGACCATTTGGGCAAGAGCGCTGCCCAGTTCGACGAGGCCAAATTGCGCTGGGTCAACGCGCAACACATCAAGGCCATGGCCGATGATGAACTCGCTGAGCGTGTCGCGCCTTTTGTGCAGCAGCAGGGCGTGGTGATCGAGCCGGCGCGCATGGTCAAGGCCTGCAATCTGTTCAAGGACCGTTGCAGCACCCTGGTCGAGCTGGCCGGATGGATCGCCCTGATTGAAAAAGGGGCTGTACCCAGCGCCGACGACTTGGCTACCCACGTGACGGCAGCCCTCAAGCCGGCGCTGGCGATTCTGGCCACGTCTTTGCGGGACTGCGACTGGAGCAAGGAAGCCATTGCCGCGGTGATCAAGAAGGTTTTGGCCGATGCAGCGCTAAAGATGCCGCAGCTGGCGATGCCCGTGCGGGTGTTGCTACTGGGAACGCCGCAAACACCGTCTCTCGATGCCGTCATCGAACTGATGTCTCGGGAAGAAGTGACAAAGCGATTGAAAAACGCGGCGACATTTTAAAAAGCATGAATTTCCGGGCTATAATTTAAAGCTCGACGGGTTTGAGGGAACTTGAATCAACGGGGGTATAGATCAGCTGGGAGAGCGCTTGCATGGCATGCAAGAGGTCATCGGTACGATCCCGCTTACCTCCACCAAAAGTCGGGAAGATTTGTCAGTGAAGTTTGGGTAGGCCGTCAAACGCTTGCTTCGGAAGTCCAAGGTTTTGACCCCATCGTCTAGAGGCCTAGGACATCACCCTTTCACGGTGAGTACCGGGGTTCGAATCCCCGTGGGGTCGCCAGTCCAATCACCTCGGTGATTGTCAGGCACAAGTCGGAAACAGCAAGCCGCAAGGTTTGCAGCCGTCTCGAAAGAGTTGGGAACTTGACTCGCAAGAGTGAAGTTACCGCTACCAGGAGTGGTAGTTCAGTTGGTTAGAATACCGGCCTGTCACGCCGGGGGTCGCGGGTTCGAGTCCCGTCCACTCCGCCA
>CAJAOB010000394.1 GCA_903941205.1 uncultured Burkholderiales bacterium
CGGGTGACCACGTCCATGCTGACCTTGCCGACGCCCGCCACGGTGTTGAGCACAGTGCCCACCGGCGGCGTGATCAGCCCGATGGCATTGTTGATGATGAACAGCACACCGAAATAGACCGGGTCAATACCGGCCTTCAACACCACAGGCATCAGCACGGGCGTGAGGATGAGAACAGTGGGCGTGAAATCGAGCGCGGTACCAACAATCACGATCAGCAGCATCATGATCAGCATAAGCAGCATCTTGTTGTCCATGAAGGGCGACAGCATCTTGGCCACTTCGGTCGGAATGTTGGCCACCGTGATCAGCCAGGCGCTGACCATGGCCGCTGCGACCAGGAACATGACCACCGCCGTGGTTTTTCCGGCAGCCAATATCAAGCTGTACAGGGCTTTGAACTTGAGCTCTCGGTAAACAAACATACCCACCAGAAAGCTGTAGACCGCCGCCACCACAGCCGCCTCGGTCGGCGTGAAAACGCCAAACTTCATGCCGCCAATGATGACGATCGGCAGCGCCAGCGCAAAGCCGCCTTCAGCGGTTATCTTCAGGCGTTCGGGCATGCTGACGCGCGGACCCGGAGGCACGTTTTCTTTCTTGGCCACCCACCACCAGGTCAGGCCGATGGCTACACCCATCAAAATGCCAGGCACGATGCCGGCCAAAAACAGCTTGGTAATGGACACGTTGCCGGCCACGCCAAAAATGATCATGCCGATGGACGGCGGAATCACGGGCGCGATGATGCCGCCCGAGGCGATCAGCCCGGAAGCCCGACCGATGTTGTAACCCGCAGCCCGCATCATGGGTATGAGCAAAGCGGCCAGCGCGGCGGTATCGGCCACCGCCGAGCCCGACAGCGAAGCCATGATGACGGCCGCAATCACCGTGACATAGCCCAGGCCACCACGGAAGTGTCCAACCCAGGCCATGGCCAGATTGACAATGCGCCGACTCAGGCCGCCGGCGTTCATGAACTCGCCGGCCATCAGGAAAAACGGCACGGCCAGCAGCGGAAAGTTGTCGGCGCCGTCAACAAAACGCTGCGCCAGAATCTGGCTGTCAAAAGTCACCAGACCGCTGGTGAGCGACAAAAACCCCATGAGCGCCAGGCCGCACACCAGCAAGGCGTAGGCGATAGGCATGCCGATGGCCATGGCGGCGAGCAAGCTGACGATGAAAACGGTGACGGTCATGCCTTGCTCCCCTGCAACTGCTTTTCGGCGTCCGCCAGACCCTCAGTCTCGACAACCTGTAGCAATTCATCCTCGGTGATGGTGCCGCTCAGCAAGCGGTAGAGCACCCGCAAATTGATGATGCCCATAACGATGCCGACCACGTAGCCGATGCCGTAGACCCAGATCATCGAGATACCGACCACGGGCGAAATGTTGGTGACCTGCAACTCGTGCATCTTGTAGGTGCCCAGAAAAAACAGGGCGTTGCACATCAGCATCAGGCTTTCACTGAGAAAAAGGCAAACCTTCTTACCGCCCGTACCCAAGTGCTTGACCAGCGAGTCAACACCCAGATGGCCGCCTTCGCGCATGGCGACCATGGCGCCCACATAAGTCAGCCAGATAAAGCAGTAGCGCGACATTTCATCCGAGATGCTGATGCCGGAGTTAAAGCCATAGCGCAACACCACGTTGCCAAACACCATCACCACCATGGCGATCATGAAGACGACGACGAGCACCTCCAGCAGCTTGAAAAAATAACGGACGATGGCTTGCAAGGGGACTCCTGGAAATGTCGGGAATATGTCTTCGGGGGGCTCAGGCGGCCTTGAGCTGCGAGGCGGGCTTGCCCAGCTTGGGCAAGTGCCGGCGCGAGGCCAGCACTTCTTCAATGTCGTTGTGCGCGCCGTCAATCAGAACCCGAATGGCGGTTTCGGCAGCGTCGGGCCGGTGCGCAATCACGGCATCGAGCACCGCGCGATGCAGATGC